>NZ_JBQCWY010000009.1:0-21142 GCF_051956955.1 Neisseria sp. P0021.S005
TGCCTAAAGTCGAATTGCGTGCTTTGGATGAAGCGCCTGCCATCTTCCAAGAAATGCGCGAAGGTAAAATTACCGGCCGTATGGTGATTGATATGAACAAAGAGTGCAGCTGCATTCATCACTAATCAGATTTTGTGACAAAAAGGCCGTCTGAACAATTTCAGACGGCCTTTTTTATTGGATTGGATAACTTAAAGCGCAAAACCACTTTCAAATACGCGGATTTCTCCGCTGACAGGATCGGTGAACTCTATTCTTTTAGCCAGAAGTTTTAAAGGTTTGTCGTAGTCTTCATCACCGGCCGCCAATGGGGTAGGGTAAAGCGCATCGTTCATCAGCGGCATGTTCAAACTCATCATATGCACGCGCAGCTGGTGTTTTTTTCCGGTATGCGGCGTGAGGCGGTAGAGGCTGAATGCGCCGCGGTTTTCAATAAGCTCGATGGTTGTGTGGGCGTTGGGTTCGCCTTCCGTTTCCCGCGTGAGAAAGAATTTTTCGCCGCGTTCCATTCGGGACGAAATATGCAGCGGATAGTCCAAATCCGTCCGCGTCGGCGCCACCGCTTCATAAGTTTTTTGGACGGTTTTTTCTTGGAACATGGTCTGATAATCGCAACGCGTGGCAGGGTTGAGTGAAAGCAGCATAACGCCTGCCGTATCTTTGTCCAAGCGATGAATCGGCGTAATGTCTTCAACATTCAAATGCTGCAATTCCCGCCGCAGACGTAGGCGCGTGAGCAGGGTTTCCCGCAAAAACCTGCCGCTGGGGATGACGGGCAGAAAATGCGGTTTGTCCACCACAAGCAAATGCTCGTCAATATGCAAAATCTTTTCATCAAACGGAATACGCGGCTCGCTCTCACGGCTGGTTTCACGGTAATAAAACATCGTCTTGCCGGGTTCGAACAAAGTATTCTCATCAAACGGTACGCCATCCGCGCCCACCACAAAACCGCTGTTCAGCCGCCGCCGCCAGTTTTCTTCGCCGACAAAGGGAAAATGAGCGCATAGAAAATGCAGCAGCGGCAAGCCGTAAAACTGCTTTTCGTGCGGCAAAACCAAGTAGCTGGGTTTGACACCGTCTAGAAGGGGTAGGGGATTGGTACGTTTTTTCATGCGGCGGATTGTACTCGGTTTTTAGGATTTTTTCAGACGGCCTTGTTTTTATGGAAAATAAGTTTCTAATAATAGATATGTATTGATGCAGGTTTTGTGTTTAAATAGATTCTTCAAACGAGCAGAGAAACTGGTTTTGTTTGAACTTGCTTTTATGGCATGAATTAAAGAAATGATAAAGAAGCAATATTTGAGAAAAGGAGAATATTATGCAGAGAAAAATCAGCATAATCATCATGTTATCCGCATTTTCCGTATCCGCTATGGCGGGAGGGGAAGTTCGGCTTGGTAAGAATAATGCATACGATAATGAGTATGAACTTGTGGTAGAGCATGAAGTAAATGAAGAAGTTTCACAATTAAATCAAGACGAGTATGCCGCACATCCAATACGCAACGATAGCGGCGTCATGCAGTCAGGGAAAGCTGCTTCAGGCAGACAAGCCGTTTCCCAATACGGAAAACCTAATTTGCCGCCTGTCCGCTTAAATCCGCATCCTTCACGACCTTGATTTCAAAATCAAAGGGCTGATCCATTTGTTTGGACAGCCCTTTTGTTTTGTCGGCTCACTCACATTTTTGTTTGCGCAAAACAAGTTTGTAATCAGTTTTGATGCTGGTTTGATCGCCAATCATCTTAAAATCATCTATCAAACAACGGTTTTCTGTACATTTCAACATGAAATCTGCACCGACCCTATGGCCGTCAAATTGTTTAAATGTTGCCCGGACGGTATGGGGAGAAGTGACCTTGACTTGCAAGGTTTTATGGAAGTTGTCAGGATGATCCTGACCAAAGCCCAAGTAGTAATGTATCGGCATGTCACACCCCATCTCCATATCGGGTTGCTTGCGGATATTAGTGTCAAATTTATTGAATTGTCGGATGATTTTTTGTAGTTCAGGCGTGGTAATACGATTGTGTTCAGAGCCTAAATCCACTTTGGTCAGATAAACCTTTTTGACTAAATCTATTTTTGCTTGATTATTTGCGGCGTTATTTGCAGCCATCGCTTGGGAAGATAGGCTGGTAGTCAACAAGCCGATAACAAAAAGAGAGCGCAGTGTTTTCATGATGTGCATAGGGATGAGATGAAAAGAATCCAAGTATAACGACATTGAATCTATATTGAATATATTTTTAAGAAATTTAAGTTGAAAGGCAGGGGAAGGATGGGAACCATTGAATATGATTCTGTAATCTGCTTACAGGCCGTCTGAATGCGAAAACCGATTTTCAGACGGCCTTTTGATTTGTTCCCAAACTCACAAACCCTTAAAAATCAGCTATAATGCCCAACTATTTGGTTTTCGCTTATCCCATATTGAAATGGCACAAAAAATTCAATCTGTAAAAGGCATGAACGACCTTTTACCTGTCGAACAAAAAGATTTCAAACTGACGGCTGCGTTTTGGCAGGCGTTTGAAGATACGGTTAGCCGTTGGACACGCGCTTACGGCTATCAGCAAATCCGTACGCCGATTGTCGAGCAAACCGGTTTGTTTGTCCGCTCCATCGGCGAGGAAACCGATGTGGTCGGCAAGGAAATGTACACCTTCTCCGATTCAAACGATTCTTTGAGTTTGAGCTTGCGTCCTGAAGGTACGGCTTCCTGTCTGCGTGCGGTGGTCGAACACAACCTTCTGTACAACAGCCCGCAAAAGCTGTGGTATATGGGGCCGATGTTCCGCCGCGAGCGTCCGCAAAAAGGCCGTTATCGTCAGTTCCATCAGGTCGGTATCGAGGCTTTGGGTTTTGAAGGGCCGGATATTGATGCGGAAATCATCGCGATGTCTGCTGACTTATGGGAAAAATTGGGTATTCGCGAATACCTGACTTTGGAAATCAACAGCTTGGGCAACCGTGAGGAACGCGCGGCACACCGTGCGGCATTGGTTGAATATTTGACCCGCTATGAAGCACAACTGGATGAAGACAGCAAACGCCGTCTGAAAACCAATCCTTTGCGTGTTTTGGATACGAAAAACCCTGATTTGCAGGAAATCTGCAATGCGGCACCGCGTTTGGTGGATTACTTGGGCGAGGCTTCGCAAAACCACTATGCACGCTTCAAGGCGATGTTGGACGGTTTGGGGATTCAATATGTTGAAAATCCGCGCTTGGTACGCGGTTTGGATTATTACAATCAGACGGTTTTTGAGTGGACGACCGACAAACTCGGCGCGCAGGCGACTGTGTGCGGCGGCGGCCGTTACGATGGTTTGATTGAAGAACTTGGCGGTAAGCCTGCGCCGTCTATCGGCTTTGCGATGGGTATTGAGCGCCTGTTGCTTTTGGTGAGTGAATACGGCTCTCTGGAAGTGAACGCTGCGCCTGATGTCTATGCAATGCACCAAGGCGAAGGTGCGGACTTGCAGGTGATGAAATACGCGCAAGCCTTGCGCGCACAAGGTTTCAATGTGATGCAGCATTCCGGCTATCAAAGCCTGAAAGCGCAAATGAAAAAAGCAGACAACAGTGGCGCACGCTTTGCCCTGATTGTGGCTCAGGATGAGCTGGCAAACGGTACGGTTACCCTGAAAGATATGCAGGGCAAACACGAACAGAAAACCGTTGCCGCCGCTGATTTGACAGACACTTTACAACAATGGAAGAACGCATAAATGGCAGCCCATTTGGAAGAACAACAAGAGTTAGACAACTTTAAATATTTTTGGAAACGCACCGGCCGTTGGATCTTTGCCTTGCTGATTGTGGCGGCTTTGGGGTATTTGGGTTACACCATTTACCAAGGCCAAAAAGCTTCAAAAGATCAGGAAGCCGCCGCCGTATTGGCGCAAATGGTGGAAAAGGCGCAGCAAAAAACCGACCCCAAAGCCATCAACGCCGATTTGGCTGAATTGCAAAAAAACTATCCTGATTCTATTTCGACAGCCCAAGCTACGTTGATGGTAGCGGCGACCGAGTTTGATGCCGGCCGTTATGATGTGGCGGAAGGTCATTTGAATTGGGTGCTGAAAAACCAAAACGCACCGCTGGTTCAAGCTTTGGCAGCCCAGCGTTTGGGCGTTGTCCTGTTGCAGCAGAAAAAATACGATGCCGCCATCAATGCCCTGAATACTCAGGTTGAGGCTGATTTCGAGCCTTTGATGCTGGAAACCAAAGGCGATGTTTACGTTGCCCAAAATAAAACCAAAGAAGCCGTACAAAGTTACGAAGCTGCTTTGAGCAAATTGCCGCAAACCGCAGTAGGCCGCGAATTGCTGCAAATGAAAATCGACAGCTTGAAATAAGTTTGTTTGAAATCAAGGCCGTCTGAAGTTGCCATGACTTTTCAGACGGCCTACACTTATCCTTATCAACCGTGTTTTTAAAACACCTGCTTGTGTTCCGCTCCCGTTTTTAGGCGGCACTTGACACAGAAAGACTCCATCATGAAACCCACCATCGCGCTTGTCGGCCGCCCCAATGTCGGCAAATCTACTTTATTCAACCGTTTGACGCGTACCAAAGACGCGCTCGTGCATGACTTGCCCGGCCTGACGCGTGACCGCCATTACGGTCATGGCAAAGTCGGCAGCAAACCTTATTTGGTCATCGATACCGGCGGTTTTGAGCCGATTGTGGACAGCGGCATTTTGCACGAAATGGCAAAACAAACCTTGCAGGCTGTCGATGAAGCCGATGCGGTTGTGTTTTTGGTGGACGGCCGTACCGGCTTGACCCCGCAAGACAAAATCATTGCCGACCGTTTGCGCCAAAGCCCACATCCTGTTTATTTGGCCGTGAATAAGGGCGAGGGCGGCAATAGGGCCGTGCTTGCCGCCGAGTTCTACGAACTTGCCCTGGGCGACCCTTATGTTATTTCAGGTGCGCACGGCGATGGCGTGTATTATCTGATTGAAGATATTTTGGAAACCTTCCCCGAGCCTGAAAAGGAAGAGGAAGAAGCGAAACATCCTGTTTTTGCTGTAATCGGCCGTCCAAATGTCGGTAAATCAACCTTGGTAAACGCCATCCTCGGTGAAGAACGCGTGATTGCCTTCGATATGGCAGGCACGACGCGCGACAGTATCCATATCGATTTTGAACGCGAAGGCAAGCCGTTTACCATCATCGATACCGCAGGTGTGCGCCGTCGTGGCAAAGTGGATGAAGCGGTGGAAAAGTTCTCTGTTATCAAAGCTATGCAGGCGGTTGAAGCGGCAAACGTTGCTGTTTTGGTGTTGGATGCGCAACAAGATATCGCCGACCAAGATGCGACGATTGCAGGTTTTGCTTTGGAAGCAGGCCGTGCTTTGGTGGTGGCGGTCAATAAATGGGACGGCATCAGCGAAGAGCGTCGCGAGCAAGTGAAACGCGATATCAACCGCAAACTGTATTTCCTTGATTTTGCTAAGTTCCACTTTATTTCTGCATTGAAAGAGCGCGGTATAGACGGTTTGTTTGAAAGCATTCAGGCTGCCTACAACGCGGCAATGATTAAGATGCCGACGCCGAAAATCACGCGCGTATTGCAAAGCGCTATCGAGCGTCAACAGCCGCCGCGCGCAGGATTGGTGCGTCCGAAAATGCGTTATGCCCACCAGGGCGGCATGAATCCGCCGGTGATTGTGGTACACGGCAATTCGCTGTACGCCATTTCTGACAGCTATACGCGCTATTTGACCCAAACGTTCCGTAAAGCCTTCAATCTGCAAGGTACGCCGCTCAGAATTCAATACAATGTTTCGGAAAACCCGTATGAAAATGCGGAAGACAAACCGAAGAAAAAACCGCTGCGCCGTGTCAGCCTGAGCAACCGTATTGAGAAACGCGAAGGCCGCAAGGAAGAGAAAAACCGCTTCAAGAAGAAAACCAAAGTCAGTGTGAAAAAACAATTCAGCAAATAAGCATAAAGGCTGTCTGAATAATTTCAGACGGCCTTTTTATAATGAAAAACAGCTCATTAGAGCTTCATGGCATATTTTCGATAGGGTTTGCCGAATTTAGAAAAAACATCTAATTTGGATTTGGGATTGTTGTGAATATGGAAATGAAACAGTCGGTTTGACGGGAAGTTCCCTTATTACTGGATTTCTAAACGGTGTGATAGAAAAAAATAGTTGGTAATTTATCCTATTCGGGGCTACAATCCCATCTAACGCCGATTTTGGCGTCTTTACAATCATAATAATGGAGCTCAAGAATATGACAGCTAAAGGACAAATGTTACAAGATCCTTTTTTGAATGCGTTGCGTAAAGAGCACGTTCCGGTTTCGATCTACTTGGTAAACGGCATCAAGCTGCAAGGTCAAGTGGAATCATTCGACCAGTACGTTGTTCTGCTGCGTAATACTTCCGTCACTCAAATGGTTTACAAACACGCTATCTCAACAATCGTTCCTGCACGCGCAGTCAGCCTGCAACACGAAAACAAACAACCTCAAGCCGCTGCCGCAGCTGCTCCGGTTCAAGTTGAGACTGTGCAACAACCTGCCGAATAAATGATGTAACGCATTCCTGTTTTTCAATACCTTACCGCTTTTGCGGTAGGGTATTTTTATTTTCAGACGACCTTTATCATGCTGCTTGAGAACATTCTTCCCTTTGCCCACTCCCTGTTACAGCAAGCCTTAAAAGCAGGCGGCCGCGCTTTGGATGCGACGGCCGGAAACGGGCATGATACTTTGCTGTTGGCGCAGTCGGTTGGAGAGACTGGTAGGGTGTGGGCGTTTGATGTGCAATCCAAAGCACTGGAGCAGACTCAAGGCCGTCTGAAAGAAAACGGCGTAGATGGTCGGGTAGCCCTGATACATGACGGCCATGAAAACCTTTCGTCTTATATCGACGAGCCTTTAGATGCCGCAGTATTTAATTTCGGTTGGCTGCCGCGTGGCGATAAAAATTGTACAACTGAGGCGGCAAGCAGTATCCGTGCGCTGACGGATACTTTGGGTTTGCTGAAAGAGGGCGGGCTTGCCGTAGCGGTATTGTATCCGGGGCATGAAGCCGGCCGAATAGAGGCTGAAGCGATTGTGCAATGGGCGGAAACTTTGCCGCAGGAAGCCTTTGCCGTGTTACGCTATGGCTTTGTCAACCGCCGTAATGCGCCTCCCTATCTGCTGGCGATTGAAAAGTTGCGTCAGAAATAGATGTTTGCGGTAAAATAGCTGCTTTGTTTTTCAACCCTTAACATAAGAAACTGCCATGCAATATCTGTTTGTAAAATACAGCCATCAGATTTTCGTTGCCATTACCATCCTGTTGTTCAACATACGTTTTTTCCTGCTCTGGCGTCATCCTGAGAAGCCATTGGCTGGTATTTGGAAAGCCATGCCGCATTTGAACGACACCATGTTGCTGTTTACCGGCTTGTGGCTGATGAAGATTACCCATTTTTCGCCGTTCAATGCGCCGTGGCTCGGCATGAAAATCCTGCTGTTGCTGGTTTATATTGTGTTGGGCATGATTATGATGCGTTCGCGTCCGCGTTCGCCGAAATTCTATATCGTCTACGTTTTGGCCATGTCGTGTGTTGCCACGATTGTTTTCCTTGCCAAAACCAAAACGCTGCCGTTTTAAAAGAGGCCGTCTGAAATGTATCCGCATTTTGCCGTTGTCGCTTTGGGCAGCAATCTTGCCAATCCTGCCGAACAGGTTCGCGCCGCTTTGGCCGAATTGGACGCGCATCCGCATATTCGGCTCGAAAAGGCTTCTTCCCTGTATCTGACTGCGCCGGTCGGCTATGACGATCAGCCCGATTTTGTGAACGCCGTGTGTGCCGTGAAAACTTCATTGGACGGCGTGGCGCTGTTGGCAGAGTTAAATCGCATCGAGGCCGAATTTGGGCGCGAGCGTAGCTTCCGTAATGCGCCACGCACTTTGGATTTGGACATCATCGATTTTGACGGTATCCGCAGCGATGACCCGCATCTGACCTTGCCGCATCCGCGCGCGCATGAGCGCAGTTTCGTGATGTTGCCGTTGGCTGAAATTCTTCCAGATTTCGAGTTGGGCGAGCATGGCCGTGTGGCTGATTTGGCTCAGGCTTTGGGCGGGCAGGGGATTCGCCTGTTGAAAGAATAAGGGCCGTCTGAAAAACAGGCTGAAACAAGAAAGGGCGTGTTGGACACGCCTTTTTTGCTATAAAATATTGTTGGAAAACACATTACAAAGAGTTACTATGAATCCTCGTTATATTGTTGTCGAAGGCGCCATCGGTAGCGGCAAGACTGCTTTGAGCCGCCGCTTGGCAGAGCATTTCAGCGCGTTGCTGTTGTCGGAGAATCCGGATCACAATCCGTTTCTCATGAAGTTTTACAGTAATGTTTCCAATAATGGCTTGGCTGCCGAGCTTTTCTTCCTAACGCGCCGCGCTGAAAGCGTGAATATTATTGAAGACCAATGCGCGCAAGGCGGAATGGTTGTGGCTGATTTTTTGCCGGAAAAAGATCGTATTTTTACGCCCATCGTTTTGAATGATGACGAGCAGCAGCTTTTTGTCGATATGAAGCAACGCATTCTGCCGCAATACGCGGAGCCCGATGTGGTGATTTATCTGCAAACCGCCGTCGAAAACAACCGCAAACGTCTGCAAAAACGTCACGAAGGCATTATCAGTTTGTTCCCCGAAGGCTATTTGGGACGGGTGCATGACGAATACAGCCATTTCTTCCATTTGTATCAAAGCGCGCCTTTGCTGACCGTCAATGCCGATGAGTTGGATTTGGCCGGCAATGACGACCACTTCCAGCTTTTGTTGCGCGCATTGGAAGATTTTCAAGGTACGCGCAGTTATTTGAATTTAAGCGAAAAATAAACGCAGGCTAGGTTTAGGCCGTCTGAAAGGAATAATATGTCAAAATATCAATTCACACTCCCATCTTCTTCCGGCAGCGATTTTAATTCCGCCGAACATTTGCCGTTGGTTGTCTATTTTTATCCTAAAGACAGCACGCCCGGCTGTACCACCGAAGGCTTGGATTTCAATGCCAGATTGGAACAATTCAAAGCATTGGGCTATACCGTTGTCGGCATTTCGCGCGACGGTGTCAAATCGCATCAGAATTTCTGCGCTAAACAAGGTTTCCAGTTTGAATTGTTGAGCGACAAAGAAGAAACTGTCTGCAAACTGTTTGACGTGATCAAGCTGAAAAAGCTTTACGGCAAAGAATCCCTCGGCATTGAGCGCAGCACGTTTGTGCTGGACGAAAACGGCGAAATCGCCCATGAATGGCGCAAAGTCAAAGTGGCCGGACACGCGCAAGAAGTTTTGGATACAATTTCTCAAGCCTCTTAAATAGGGCTTTGAAAACCTAAAGGCCGTCTGAACGGATGTAAAGCCATGCCGTTCAGACGGCCTTTCAATACAGTTTGATGAATATGGACGATTTAATAGACAAGCTGCTTGAATCCCTTTGGCTGCAAGACAGGCTCAGCCACAATACGCTGCAAAGTTACCGCCGTGATTTGGTCAAAGTCGCTGCGCGGTTGGCCGAGGGTGGGCAGGATTGGTTGAGTGCCGATGAATTTGCCCTGTCTGATGCCGTGTATGCGGAGGGAGAAAAAAACACGTCCCAAGCGCGGGCATTGTCGGCTTGCAAGCGTATGTACGGCTGGTTGGAGGAAACGGGCCAAAGGGCAGACAATCCCACCCGTTTTCTCAAGGCACCGAAATCGGAACGCAAACTGCCTACGCTGATTACCGAAGCCCAAATCGACGCGCTGCTGGCTGCGCCGGATGTGGAAACGCCGCACGGGCTGCGCGACAAAGCCTTGCTTGAAGTCATGTATGCAACAGGTTTGCGCGTGACCGAAGCCGTCAAATTGACGCTCAGCGATATCGATTTACATCGCGGCAGTATCCGTACCATAGGCAAGGGCGACAAATTGCGTCTGGTTCCGTTGGGGCAGGAAGCGGCGTATTGGGTGGAACGCTATTGCAACGAATCGCGCCCGTTGTTGCTAAAAAACAAGATCTGCGACGAAGTGTTTGTCAGCCAGAAACGCAGCGGCATCAGCCGTCAGCTTGCATGGATGATAGTTAAAGAATATGCCGAAGCGGCCGGTATTGCTTCGCTCAGTCCGCACGGCTTGCGCCATGCTTTTGCCACGCATTTGGTCAATCACGGCGTCGATTTGCGTTCGGTCCAGATGATGTTGGGACATTCCGACATCAACACCACGCAGATTTATACCCATGTTGCCAATATCCGTTTGAAAAACATGGTCGATGAACACCATTCCCGTTCATAAATAAAGGCGGCATCTCGAAGATGCCGCTTTTTGTTATCATGGCCGTCTGAACGGTTATAAAGTTTATTATTTATAAAATAACAATCAAAATGCAAATTTACATAGAAAAATTTCAAAACAAAAGGATGGTGCCAATATTGCAATGCAAACCGTTTTTATTTATATTTACGTTCAAGAATAAATCCTACTCTCAATTACAGAGGGTAACAAAATTATTGGAGCACATCATGTTTGTCTGCATCTGCAACGCCATTACTGACCACGACATCAAAGAGACCATCGCCGCCGGTGCAACCACCATGAGCGATTTGCAGGCTCAATTGGGCGTGGCAACTTGTTGCGGTTGCTGCGGCGAATTGGCTGCATCGTTTTTGACTGCAAGCAGTGCCCAAAATACCGTGACTGCCGGTATTAACGTTCAGTCTTAATTCAGAATACACATAAAGGCCGTCTGAAGGCGCTATCTCGCGCCTGCTCAGACGGCCTTTGTCATGCCTGTATGGTTTGGCGGCATTTTGCTATACAATGGCCGCTTTTGTCCCTCCGAGAGTAACCACCATGAAACTGACCTTGATGTTTCGGGAATATTGCAGCCTGTGCCACAAAATGCGCGAACAATTAAAGCCTTATCAGGAGCAGTTTGGATTTGGGCTGGATATTGTCGATGTTGATGAAGATCCGGTTTTAGAAGAAAAGTACAATGAGCTGGTGCCTGTTTTGCTGGATGGCGATACCGAAATCTGCCATTGGTTTTTGGACGAAGAAAAACTGAAAGCGCATTTGAGCGCGTAACAAACCATTGACCATATTGCCTTTCAGACGGCCTTCGGCTGTTTATGCCGTCTGAACCTTGATTTTATTATGACTGAAAAACTTTCTCCCGATGCGCTGATTGAAGCGGCGCTGTTGACGCAAGTCGAACCCTTAAACGAAAAAAACATGCGCGAATTGTGCGTGCCGCCGTTATCGCAAGACAAGCTAATTGACGTGTTGGCGCAACTGAAGGCACGCTGGCAGGGCAGGGCTTTACAACTGGTGCATACCCATGAGGGCTGGCGTTTTCAAATCGCCCAAGCCGCATTTGAACGACTAGGCAGCCTGCAAGAGCAGCGAGCGCCGCGTTATTCCCGTGCCGTGATGGAAACGCTGGCGATTATTGCCTATCAGCAACCGGTAACGCGTGGCGATATTGAAGGCATACGCGGCGTGGCAGTGTCGCAAAATGTCATGCAAACCTTGCAGGATAGGGGCTGGATTGAAGTCATCGGCCACCGTGATTCTGTCGGCCGTCCGGCTTTGTGGGCGACAACGGCAACTTTTTTAAGCGATTTGCGTTTGGAAAGTTTGGAAGAATTGCCGCCGCTGACTGAATTGGGTGAGCTGGTGTTGCCTGATTTGATGGAAACGCCGCCGACAGGCGATGAGGAGGCTGAAGAAGCAGTTGAATCAGGAAGCAGACTGATTAACTGATTTGAATGTAAAGGCCGTCTGAAACAATCGTGTTTCAGACGGCCTTTATTATTGTATAACATCATGATTTTAAATATAATTTTCATCTATTTTAATAACTTATTGATTTTGTGATATAATTTAAGAATTATTAGAATAAATATCTCTCATTCTGTAATAGTTTGAGAAGGCATACGGAAACGTTTCTTTCTTTATCAATCGGCAGCCCGTTTGTTCTTCAAATATGCGCTGTATCAACTACGGAACCGATATGAAATTCAAACAATTTATTCAAAACAAATCTTCTTTCAATCCAAGCGTGGTCGGTATTACGCTTTTCTTCGTCCTTTTGCTTTTGTCAGCTGCTTTGGTTTGGCCTCAAAATACTGAGGCTTTGTTAAATGCAATGAAGCAGTTTATCTTTCAAAATGTCAGTTGGTTTTACATTCTGACTTTCTCTGTATTCCTTATTTTCTTATTGGCGCTTCCCATCAGCAGCTTCGGCAGTATCAGGCTGGGTACAAACGAGGACGAACCTGAGTTTTCGTTTTTATCATGGTTGGCCATGCTGTTTGCGGCCGGCATGGGCGTGGGCTTGATGTTTTTTGGTGTGGCCGAGCCTTTATCGCATTTTTCTTCCCCGATTGCCAAAGGCAATGCGCAAGAGGCGATTCTGCATACGGTATTCCACTGGGGGATTCATGCCTGGGCAATCTACGGAATCATTGCGCTTGCCTTGGCGTATTTCGGTTTCCGCTATAAATTGCCGCTGGCGTTGCGTTCCTGCTTTTATCCGATTTTAAAAGACAAAATCAACGGCAAAATGGGCGATGCCATCGATGTGATGGCTTTGATTGCGACTTTGTTCGGTATTATCACAACCTTGGGATTTGGCGCGGCACAAATGGGTTCCGGTTTGCTGAAGATGGGCTGGGTGCAGGACAACAGCTATGTCTTGCAGGTCGGCATTATCGTTGTTGTGATGGCGATTGCCATATTTTCCGCAACTTCGGGCGTGGGCAAAGGCGTCAAAATTTTGAGTGAAACCAACTTGGTATTGGCACTGTCATTGCTGTTGTTTGTCTTGTTGAGTATGCCGACGACGTATTTGATTTTCGCATTCAGCGACAATTTGGGCACTTATTTGAGTAACTTCGTTTCGTTCAGCTTTAAGTCATATACCTACGAGCCTGAGCATACAAAATGGTTTACCGGCTGGACGGTGTTGTATTGGGCTTGGTGGTGTTCGTGGTCGCCTTTTGTCGGTTTGTTCATTGCCCGAATTTCGCGAGGCAGAACCATCCGCGAATTTATTTTTGGTGTATTGGCAGTGCCTAGCCTGATGAGTATTTTGTGGTTTACCGTATTTGGCAATTCAGCCTTGTGGCTGGACACGCATGTGGCAAACGGCGCCTTGTCTGCCTTGACCAACGAGCCTGAAAAATTGTTGTTTGCCTTTTTGAATTATTTGCCGTGGCCGGTTGTCAGCAGCTTGGTAGCATTGCTGGTGATTTCGCTGTTTTTTATCACTTCTGCCGACTCGGGCATTTATGTGCTGAACAATATTGCTTCGCGCGATAAAGGGCTGGCTTCGCCTAAGTGGCAATCGGTTATGTGGGGCGTGTTGATTTCTGCTGTGGCCATTGTGTTACTGGGTGCCGGCGGTTTGCCCATCTTGCAAACCATGACCCTGATTGCGTCTCTGCCGTTTGCGGTGTTGATGATTTTTATGATGGTTTCTTTGTGGAAAGCTCTGAACAACGATGCCAACTATTTTGCAACCGCCGTCAATCCGAGCAGTATTTTCTGGTCGGGCGATCATTGGAGGGAACGCCTTGGTCAAATGATGAATCAGACGCAGGAAGTCGATATCATCAAATTTATGAAAAATACGGCGCTTCCGGCAATGCAGGAATTGAAAAACGAATTGACCGAAAAATACAATATGGACGTAGAAATCCGTTGCCTGTTGCAACAGGATGAGCCGTCGGTGGAGCTGGTGGTGCATAAAGGGACGGTAAGGGATTTTGTCTATGGGATTAAATCCGTAAAGCGGGAAATTACCGACCAGTTGATTCGTGAAGACAGCCTGCCTCATTTCAAATATGCAGCAACGTTTATACCGTTGACGTATTTTTCGGATGGGCGCGATGGATACGATGTGCAATATATGACGCAAAAAGAATTGATTGCCGATATGCTCAAACAGTATGAGCGTTATCTGAACCTGCTTGCCGGAGTAGGGCAGGAATTGATGGGGCATGAACAAGTAGAACTGGCAGAGTAAAATAAATTTAGGCCGTCTGAACATGTAGCAATATTCAGACGGCCTTTTTATTGCCCGCTTAAAAAATAATTTGTTTAAAATAAATATCTTAGATAAATCATAAGAAAAATCTGATTTAAACTATAAAAAACCTTAGTTATAATCAACTTATCTAAAGCTATTCCGCATGAGTGCGGGTGATTTACTAAGGAATACTGCAATGCTGTTGGCACTTTCTTTGCGTGATTTTGTCATTGTTGAAAACCTGAATCTTGATTTTCAAAACGGCTTTACCGTATTGACGGGCGAGACCGGCGCAGGCAAATCGATTACTCTGGATGCGATTGGCCTGTTGTTGGGCGATAAAGCCGATTACAGCCAAGTGCGCAGCGGCGCCAAAGAAGCGCAGTTGTCGGCTTTGTTCGACATCAGTGGTTTGCCTGAATTGAAAGCGCAGCTACAGGAGCAAGGTCTTTTGGAAGAAGATGCTGAAGAGCTCAGCATCCGCCGTATTATCGATGCTAAGGGTAAAAGCCGCAGTTATATCAATAATCAGGCAGCAACATTGGCGCAACTGAAAGCCATCGGCGAGCAGTTAATCGATATTCACGGACAAAATGCCCATCATTCGTTGAATCAAGAGTCTGCGCAACGCGAGTTGTTGGACGCATTTGCCGGCAGCAAAGAGCAGGCTGAAACGGTCAAACAGCTTTATCAAAATTGGGTCAATGCGAAAAAGGCACTGCAAGAAGCACAAGAGCAGGCAGAAACCATGGCTATCGAACGCGAGCGTTTGGAATGGCAGTTTAATGAATTGAACCAATTGGAGCTTAAACCCAACGAATGGGAAACCTTAAGCCAAAGCCACGACAGTCTAGCGCATTCGGCCGAGTTGCTGCAAACCGCCGAGCAGGTGGGCGACAGCATAGACGGAGATAACGGCATCCAACGTCAAATCTACCAATGTCAAAAACTGTTGGGCAATCTGCAAAACATTGAGCCGCGCTTTGCCGAGAGCCTGAATATGTTGGCAAGTATTGAAGCAGAATTGGGTGAAATCAGTGCTAATATGCGCGATGTGGCCGGTCGCAGCGATATCGATCCTAATGAATTGGCCGCACAAGAAAGTCGCATGGGCGAATTGATGAGCATGGCGCGCAAATACCGTATTGAGCCGGAAGAGTTGCCGCAAAAGTTGGCAGAAATCGATGAGCGCCTGCAAAACCTGCACGCGGCTGCCGATTTGGAAGCCTTGGAAAATACAGTCGCACGCAATCTTGCCGAATACCACGAAGCCGCACATATCCTCTCCGCCATGCGCCATCAGGCAGCCAGCCGTTTGGGCGAAGAAACAACCGAGCATATGCAACATTTGGCCATGAAAGGCGCACGTTTTGACATCGTCTTGTTGCCGTCTTCACCGACTGCACATGGTCTAGAGCAGGTGCAATTCCAAGTGGCGGCAAATAAAGGCAATCCGTCCCGTCCTTTGAATAAAGTGGCTTCCGGCGGTGAATTGGCGCGTATCAGCTTGGCTTTGCAAGTGGTTGCCAGCCAATACACGCAAGTGCCGACATTGATTTTTGACGAAGTGGATACCGGTATTGGTGGCGGCGTTGCTGAAATGGTCGGTAAAGCTTTGCGTGCCTTAGGTAAAAAACATCAAGTCTTAGCGGTAACCCATCTTCCTCAAGTCGCCTCTTGCGGTGAAAACCATTGGCAGGTCCGCAAGCATAGCGAAGGGGAGCAAACCGTCAGCGAAATCAGTGTTTTGAACCATCATCAGCGCATTGAGGAAATCGCGCGTATGCTGGGTGGCGAAATCATTACCGATACCACACGCAGCCATGCTGCCGAACTCTTGCATTTGGCAGCCGCCTAAAAGCCTCAAGGCCGTCTGAAAATAGGATTCAGACGGCCTTTTCTATATTTTGCCACCCTTTCAGGCGGGCCGAATACAAGGTATGATTATATCGTCTGTTTACAAGGAAATTTTGATGAAAGTCCTGTTTATCGCCGATCCGATGGCAAGTTTTAAAACCTATAAAGACACTACTTACGCCATGATGCGTGAAATGGCAAAGCGCGGTTGGCAGCTTTTTCATACCTTGAGCGGAGAATTGTCCGTCCGTGAAGGCTTGGTAGTGGCTCAGGTGGCGGCATTTGAGTTTGTCGGCGCGAAAAACGATGACGATCACGAATGGTTTAAATCAGAGGCAAAAGTTCAGACGGCCTTGAAAGATTTCGATGCGGTCATTATGCGCACTGATCCGCCGTTTGATATGCAATATCTGTACGCGACCCAGTTTTTGACGTTGGCACAGCAGCAGGGTACAAAAGTATTTAACAGCGGGCAGGCAATGCGCGATTTCAATGAAAAATTGGCTATTTTGAACTTCAGCCAGTTTACCGCGCCGACTTTGGTTACCACACGTTCCGCCGATGTCCGTGCCTTTTTGAAAGAACACGGCGACATCATTATCAAACCTTTGGACGGTATGGGCGGTATGGGCATTTTCCGCCTAACCGAATCCGACCCCAATATCGGCAGTATTTTGGAAACCCTGATGCAGCTTGATTCACGTACCATCATGGCGCAACGTTATATTCCTGAAATCGTACATGGCGACAAGCGCATTCTGATTATTGGTGGAGAGGTTGTTCCGTATGCTTTGGCGCGTATTCCGCAAAACGGAGAAACGCGCGGCAACTTGGCTGCCGGCGGCCGCGGCGTGGCACAGGAATTGAGCGAGCGCGACCGTGAGATCGCAGAAACCCTTGCGCCTGAATTGAAGCGTCGCGGTATTTTGCTTGCCGGTTTGGATGTCATCGGCAACAACCTGACCGAAGTCAATGTAACCAGCCCGACCGGCTTCCAAGAAATCATGAAGCAAAAAGATTTCAACGTTGCCGCTATGTTTGCAGATGCCGTAGCATCTTGGGCAAAACAATAAACCCAAAGGCCGTCTGAAAATTGACCCGACCGTTTCTTTTCAGACGGCCTTTTTATGTTGAGAATATGATGGAACCATCTTCCTACGCATCTGAAAAAAAAGGTAAAAACGGCATTAAGCGCATTATCAATGCGTTTGGCTATTCCAAAGACGGACTGGCTGCCGCGTACCGTTATGAAAGCGCATTTCGCCAAGTTTTTTGGTTGAACCTGATTTTAATTGTCTTGGCCTTATTCCTTGATTTCGGGCCGGCCATCAAAATGGTGCTTGTTGTCGCATCGTTTATTTCATTGATTACCGAATTGTTTAATACCGCCGTCGAAGCAGCCGTTGACCATACCTCTACTGAAAAACACGAGCTGGCCAAGCGTGCCAAAGATGCCGGCTCGGCCGCGCAATTGATGGCTTTGTTCATGTTATTTATTGTTTGGATTATTGCATTAACTGCTTAAAAATGTGGTAATATGGTAATTCGTTAGGATTAGATAGTATTAATTAATCTATATCAAAGTTTTCAGACGGCCTTTGGTTGTAAGATGAAGGCTGTATATCCCAGCCATTTGGCAAACACAAGGAGCAAAACATGAAAAAATTAATGGCAACCCTGATTCTGGCAGGCTTGGCAACTTCCGTATCTGCAGCCGGTATCCATATCGAAGACGGTTGGGCGCGTGCTACTGTCGAAGGTATGAAAATGGGTGGCGCATTCATGAAAATCCAAAACGATGAAGCCAAACAAGACTTCTTGGTAGGCGGCAGCAGCCCTGTTGCAGAACGCGTTGAAGTACATACCCATATTAACGACAACGGCGTTATGCGTATGCGCGAAGTTAAAGGCGGCGTGCCTTTAGCTGCAAAAGGCGTAACCGAGCTGAAACCGGGCAGTTACCACGTTATGTTCATGGGTCTGAAAAAACAATTGAAAGAAGGCGAAAAAGTGCCTGTAACCCTGAAATTCAAAAACGCCAAACCTCAAACTGTCGAGCTGGAAGTGAAAACCGCGCCTAAAGCCGAAATGCAGCACGATCACGGCGCACACGGTGGCGCACATCAGCACTAATTGCTTGAATTTGCATATAAAGGCCGTCTGAAAGTCATTGGGCTTGCAGACGGCCTTTTCTGTCGTCAAATCAAAATGTGCTAAAATCACGCTTTAAAAAATGTATTTAAAACCCACATTCCGCTCATGAATACTCACAACACACCAGCAAACATCATCGTCGGCCTCTCCGGCGGCGTCGATTCATCCGTTACCGCGGCCCTGCTCAAACAGCAAGGCCATCAAATCAGCGGCGTGTTCATGCAGAACTGGGAAGATGACGACAACGACGAATATTGCAGCATCAAACAAGATTCCTTTGATGCCATTGCCGTTGCCGATATCATCGGCATCGACATCGACATCGTCAATTTTGCCGCGCAATATAAAGACAACGTATTTGCCTATTTTCTCAAAGAATACAGCGCAGGCCGCACGCCAAACCCGGATATCTTGTGCAATGCCGAAATTAAATTCAAATGCTTTTTGGACTATGCCATAGAGCAGGGCGCCGATACCATTGCCACCGGACACTATGCCCGCAAAGAAGTTCGAAACGGCGTGCATTACCTGCTCAAAGGCTTGGATCAAAATAAAGACCAAAGCTATTTCCTATATCGTCTCAAGCCTTTCCAACTCGAGCGCTCGATTTTCCCATTGGGTGAGTTGGAGAAGCCTGAAGTCCGCCGTCTTGCCGAAGAATTCAAATTACCGACTGCAACCAAAAAAGACAGTACCGGCATCTGCTTTATCGGCGAACGCCCGTTCCGCGAGTTTTTGCAAAAATACCTGCCGACCAATAATGGCAAAATGGTGACCCCTGAAGGCAAAGTAGTCGGCGAACACGTCGGCTTGATGTTTTACACGCTGGGCCAACGCAAAGGCTTGGGCATCGGCGGCGCAGGCGAGCCGTGGTTTGTTGCGGCCAAGGATTTGACCAAAAACGAACTGATTGTCGTCCAAGGCCATGACCATCCTTTGCTTTATACGCAAAGCCTGGTTATGAACGATTTGAGCTTCACATTGCCAGAACGCCCGAAAGAAGGCCGCTATACCTGCAAAACGCGCTACCGTATGGCCGACGCGCCTTGTACGTTGCGTTATTTAGATGATGAAACCATCGAGCTTGTTTTTGACGAGCCGCAGTGGGCAGTAACCCCAGGCCAATCTGCGGTACTGTATGACGGCGATGTGTGCTTGGGCGGCGGTATCATCATGTCCACCGACAAGCCTGTCATTATTACAGCTTAATAAAAGGGCCGTCTGAAAACGAAGCGGCAGATTGAATAAAGCCTTTCAGACGGCCTCGATTTCAAAAAACGACTAAATAAAAGACTGATCAATATGGAAAAACTCTGGCTCAAAAGCTACGAACAAGGCGTAAACCCTGAAATCGATATCTCTCAATACAGCTCCATCAGCGATGTATTCCGTCAAAGTGTCGAGAAATTCGCAGATAAACCTGCTTTTCAAAATATGGGCAAAACACTGACTTATGCCGAAGTGGGCAAGTTGGCGACCGATTTTGCGTCTTACCTGCAAAACGTATTGAAACTACCGCGCGGTGAGCGTGTGGCAATTATGATGCCGAACGTTTTGCAATATCCGATTGCGCTTTTCGGTATTTTGCAGGCAGGTTTGGTGGCAGTGAATACCAATCCGCTTTATACGCCGCGCGAGTTGGAGCATCAGTTGAAAGACAGCGGTGCGACCACGATTGTCGTGTTGGAGAACTTTGCCAATACGCTGGAGCTGGTGTTGCCGCGTACGCAAATCAAACATGTGATTGTCGCGTCGGTCGGCGAGATGTTCGGCATGATTAAGGGCGCGTTGCTGAACTTTGTCATCCGCAAAGTGAAAAAAATGGTGCCGGAATACCGCATTCCAAATACCATCACTTTTCAGACGGCCTTGAAGCAAGGTGCAGCAAATACGTTCAAACCAGTCGAGTTGACACGTGACGATACTGCCTTGCTGCAATATACAGGCGGCACGACCGGTTTGGCAAAAGGTGCCGTCCTCAGTCATGGCAATATCTGCGCCAATATGTTGCAGGCAAAAGAATGGATTAAAAACAGCCTGCACGAAGGCAAAGAAACGGTTATTGCCGCGTTGCCGCTTTATCATATCTTTGCCTTGACGGTAAACCTGATGATCTTTGCGAATACCGGTTCTAAAATCATCCTGATTACCAACCCTCGCGATATGAAGGGGTTTATCGGCGAATTGAAAAAAGAGCCGATTAGCGTGTTCATCGGTGTGAATACCTTGTTTAATGCGATGGTCAACCGTCCGGATTTCGCCGAAGTCGATTTTTCCCGTTTGAAGCTGACTTTGGGCGGCGGTATGGCAACGCAAAAAGCCGTTGCGGAAAAATGGAAAAAAATCACCGGTACGCCGATTGTGGAAGCTTACGGTTTGACCGAAGCCAGCCCGGGTGTGTGTTGCAATCCTTTGAATATCGAGGCTTACAGCGGCGGTATCGGTTTGCCGGTTCCTTCGACCGAAGTCGAATTACGCGATGCGGACGGCAAAGAAGTGCCTATCGGACAGCCGGGCGAATTGTGGGTACGCGGTCCGCAAGTGATGAAAGGCTATTGGAACCGTCCTGAAGAAACCGCCAAAGCAATCGATGCACGCGGCTTTTTAGAGACCGGCGACATTGCCGTGATGGATGAAAAAGGCTGGCTGAAGCTGGTGGACCGCAAAAAAGATTTGATTGTGGTATCCGGTTTCAATGTATATCCGAACGAAATCGAAGAAGTGGTGGCCAGCAACGACAAAGTCTTGGAAGTCGCCTGTATCGGCGTGGCAAGCGAGAAAACCGGTGAAGCGATTAAGGTCTTCGTCGTACGCAAAGACCCGTCTTTGACCAAGGAAGAACTGATCGATTTCTGCCGCAAAGAACTGACGGCGTATAAAGTGCCGAAAGACATCGAATTCCGCGACGAGTTGCCAAAATCCAACGTTGGCAAAATCCTGCGCCGCGAGCTGCGCTGATATATAGAATCAGTATGATAAGGCCGTCTGAAAACGCTGTTTTCAGACGGCCTGAAGCTTTTGCCGTTTGCCAGAATATGCTGCTTCAAGTTAAAATCACACATTCCAACATGGGTAT
>NZ_JBQCWY010000010.1:0-20993 GCF_051956955.1 Neisseria sp. P0021.S005
AGAACTCTTAACCGATCCGCAATGGCGTTTGCTTTGGATTACCGGCTTTCTCGGCAGCTTGACCACATTTTCAGGTTTTTCAGTGGAGATGGTGGGTTTGATGCAGGCGCAACGTTGGGGCATGGCTTTGATGGCGACCTGTCTGCATGTTTTCGGTTCGTTTGGTTTGACGGCGCTGGGGATTAAATTGGCTCAGATTTGGAAGTAAGTTGCTATTTTTTATTTGAAATATAAACTAAAGGCCGTCTGAAAATTTGTTTTCAGGCGGCCTTTGGCTTTATCAATTAGGGTTGTACATAGCTTTTTGTACGCGCTAAATCGGTAATCAACAGCGGATTGTCTTTGCGCATCATATCGATCAGCTCTTGGCAACGTTTGGTTGTTGGATCTTGCCAGAGCCAGTCAAGCTCGGGCTGGGTAAGGCCGACCATCTGCAGAAATTGAACTTCACCGTTTGGCGTTTTGATAGCGGGCAGCTTGGGGTCTGGTGCGAAGGCTACGCCGACGATGGCGGTTTCTGTATCCATTCGGATAGGGTCGTTAGTTGAAGTAAAGTGATAGGCTTCAAACCAGTTACCACTTTCAAAAACGTAACGGCCAAGATTATTCATTAGATTAATTGCCCAGTAAGGCTCGTGTTTGGTGTTGTAGTCAGAATCCGGATCCTGATCGTAAGGGGGAGTACGGAAGGTAAATTCAAATCCCCATTTACTGTAATCTGCACCGGCAAGTTCTGGATTAAAGTAAAGTTCGCTCATGCCGTAGGAAACAATGTGGCGATGGAAGGTTTGCTCTTCGCAATCATAAATACTACTGCCGTCTAATGGGTCATCACCACCTAGAATGTATTTGATAATAGAGCCGTAATGACGAGGTTTGATATCACCATAAAGTGCTTTAAGCACAGCATCGATGGCTTCCCAGCCGACGGCTTGATCTTCTTTAAAAGTTTGGCGGTATTCTTGTTCGTTCATTATCTGTTTCCGTGTCGTTGATAATTTGGTCGTAAATTAATTGGCGTGTTTCTTTTAGAATGTGTTGTTTCTAAAAATAAAGCGATTTAAATATGACATCTTATTTGCTTTTTTAATCAATGCCAATAGGTAAACAGACGGTTTCTTGACAATAGGTTTTGCCGGATTCGCTTAAATGTGCCGGTTTGTAGGCGGCAAAGGTGTAGGTCAGGTCTGCGCGGAATGTGTCGGGATCGGCTTCGGCGGTGTCGCAGTTGAGGCCGGTGGGGATATCGAGGGCGACCTTCAGGCCGTTTGAATGATTGAGTTGGCTGCAGAGGGCGGCGATTTCGGTTGGAAGTGCGCCACTGAAGCCTGTGCCGAATATGCCTTCGATAATGATGTCGTAACCTTTTTTCAGACGGCCTTCCAGTTCTTGTGCGGATATCAATTCAATATGGGGCAAACCGTTGAGGCGTTCGCGATTGGTTTGAGCTAAAGGGGAGAGGTTTTCTCCGAGTGAAAACAGAATATCGATGTGCCACCCTTGCGCCTGCATATATCTTGCCATGACTAAGCCGTCGCCGCCGTTGTTGCCTTTGCCGCAAACGATCAGGGCGCGTCCGGCTTGGGGATAACGCTGCATGAGGTCTTGGGCGGCAGAGCTGCCGGCGTTTTCCATCAGTTGGTCGAAGCTTGTGCCTTTATCGACGGCTGCTTGCTCGCGTTCGCGCATCTGGGCGGCGGTATAGACTTTCATGATCGGCTCTCTTTGCAGGAAGTTATTTGTCGGCGGTATTCATCAGGCGTAAGGCTTTCAGACGGCCTATTTCTTTTTGATATTCCGCCAGTCCGATAAATGTGCCGTCTCGGCTGTATACGCGGATGGGCTGTTCGGCAGAAATGTTTTCGGTAAACTGGGGGCGTTGGCCGTGTTTGAGCATGGTAACGGCGTAGTCGTTCAACTCAAGTTTGGGGAAATGTTGTACCAAAACATCGCAAGGCAGCAGCAGGGCATCGCGTTCGGCTTCGTCCAATTCTGCCAAGGCTTCGAGCGTGTGGCTTTGGGCAATGGTAAATCCGGCGGTTTCAGTACGGCGCAGGGCAGTCAGGTGAGCGAATGTGCCGATGTGTTTGGCGATGTCTTCGCTGAGGGTGCGGATGTAGGTACCCTTGCTGCAACGTACGTCTATCACGGCTTTGGGTGCATCAAATTCAGTGATATCAATGGAGTAAATGGTGATGTCGCGCGCTTTGCGTTCGATAACGATGCCTTTGCGTGCGTATTCGTACAGCGGCTTGCCTTCGTGCTTGAGGGCGGAAAACATCGGCGGCACTTGGCGGATATCGCCCGTTAAAGCTTGGCAGGCCGTCTGAAATTCGGACAATGAAATATCGGCGCGTGCGGTAGCAACGATTTCGCCTTCTGCATCGCCTGTGCTGCTGGCTTCGCCCAGTTTCAGCGTGGCCGTATAGGCTTTGTCGGCATCAATCAGATATTGGGCGAACTTGGTCGCTTCACCGAAGCAAACAGGCAAAAGCCCTGTGGCCAAAGGATCGAGTACGCCGGTATGCCCGGCTTTTTCGGCACGGAACAAGCGCCGTGCTTTTTGCAGGGCAGTGTTGCTGGAAAGGCCTTCAGGTTTGTCGAGGAGAAGGACGCCGTTGACCGGGCGTTTGGTGGGTTTATTGGTCATATTAATTAGGGAATATTAATGTTCAGGCCGTCTGAAAGGGTTCAGACGGCCTGCGTGTTTTAATCAATCAGTCTTCAACCGGTTTTTCCGCTGCCACTTGGTCAATCAGGCTGGAAATGCTCATGCCGCGTTCGAGTGATTCGTCGTATTTGAAGTGCAGCTCGGGCGTTTTGAAGAGTTTGATGCGTTTGGCCAATTCGCTGCGCAAATGACCTTTGGCGTGTTCCAAAGCTTCTTCGGTAATGTCGCGTGTGCTGTCGTCGAGGATGGTGTAGAACACGGTTGCGTGGCTGTAATCTCGGGTGACTTCGACTTCGTTGATGGTGATGAAGCCTGCGCGCGGGTCTTTCAGGCCGGTGCGGACGAGTTCGGCAAGCTCGCGCATGATTTGT
Organism: Neisseria sp. P0021.S005; assembly: GCF_051956955.1. NCBI lineage: Bacteria > Pseudomonadati > Pseudomonadota > Betaproteobacteria > Neisseriales > Neisseriaceae > Neisseria > Neisseria sp. P0021.S005. The sequence continues at coordinate 3,043 of NZ_JBQCWY010000010.1, forward strand.
TCTTTGACACGGTCTTGGCGGGCGTAGCCGCGTTGGGGTTTTCTCATGGTTTTCCTTGATGTATGGCAGGCTGTCGTTTTCAGACGGCCTGCGGTTTGGATTTTGAAAAGCTGCCTATTATAACGGAGCGCGGTTTATTGTGCTTGAACCGAGAAAGGCATATCGATTTTTTGCCATTGCGCGCTTTCGTAGTCCAGTGCATCGGCGATGAGGGGGTGTTGCTCCAGCCATTGGGCGTTGATGCGCAAGATGAAGCTGTGGTTGTTTTCATCAACCCGAAGCTGGGTTTGTGGCGGCAAATCAAGCGGCAAACGCGAGCGGCAGAAGAGGGCCGCTAGGCGCAGGGACAATACGGCACACCACATGATTTCGTTATCGCCGATAATATCCGCCATTTTCTTGAGGTCGCCGCGATGGCCGATAACCAGTTGCGCCAAAATGGTTTGCTCTTTGCGTGAGAAGCCCGGCATATCGGCGTTTTCGAGAATATAGGCGGAGTGTTTGTGATAACCGGTATGGGCGATATCCAAGCCGATTTCATGCAGACGGCCTGCGCGGCTGAGGTATTGGTTCCACAGGGCAAGCTCTTGAACGGTTACGTTTTTGGCGTGGCACAGGCTGTTCATGAAGGCTTGCGCGGTATCAGCAACGCGTTTGGCTTGGTTGAGGCTGACGTGGTAGCGTTTTTGGAACTCGGCCGTTGTCTGCTCGCGCATATCGACATTGAGGCTGCGGCCGATTAAGTCGTAGAACACGCCGTCGCGGAGGGCGGCTTCGGTAACGGTCATTTTGGTCAGCGAGAGTTCTTCAAAAGCGGCCATCATCACGGCCAATCCGCCCGCAAAAACTTCGACGCGTTCGGGTTTGAGGTTTTCAAATTTGGCTTTTTTAACCGAACCGGCTTCGATAATCCTATCGGCAAGATAACGCATGCCTTGGGCAGTAATGTCGGCTTCTTGTGGCAATTCGGTCGCCAAAACGTCGCGTATGGATTTTGCCGAACCGGACGTGCCGATGGCGAAATCCCAACCGGTACGCTTCATCAGTTTGCTGATGCGCTGGATTTCGATACGCGCGGCGGAAACGGCGGCTTGGAAATCTTTGGTGGTCACTTTGTTTTGGAAGAAGCGCATGCTGTACGTTACGCAGCCCAAAGGCAGGCTTTCTGTGATCAGCGGTTGCAAATCCGAGCCGATGACAAATTCGGTCGAGCCGCCACCAATGTCGATAACCAGCATTTTGTCGCCTTTGGGCGGCAGGGTATGCACTACGCCGGTGTAAATCAGACGCGCTTCTTCGCGGCCGGCAATGACTTCGATGGGGAAACCCAGCGCCGCTTCGGCACGGGGCAGAAATTGGGCGATGTTTTTGGCGACACGGAAAGTATTAGTGGCCACCACGCGCACGTTTTCAGGCTGGAATCCGCGCAGGCGTTCGCCAAATTTTGCCAAACATTCCAAGGCTTGTTCTTGAGAGGCTTCGCTCAGGTTTTTTTGTTCGTCCAAGCCGGCGGCAAAGCGAACCATTTGTTTGAACGAGTCGATGACTTTCAGCTGGCCGTTGTTGTTTTCACAAATTTGCAGGCGAAAACTGTTGGAACCCAAATCGACGGAGGCTAAAACGTTGGCGGGAGTGGTGGTCATAAAAAATACCGCTTGATTAGAAAAACCTAAATGTTACTTGAGGCTGTATCACTTGACAATAAAAGGAATACAGCTCTTTGATTCTGCTCATAGATGTATTTTATAATGCTGATTTTAAGCAAATATATCAAAGGCCGTCTGAACTTTTCAGACGGCCTAAAAAGAGAAAACACATGAAATCGGAAAACCAAGATTCCTTATTTTTATCGCGCCGCCGCCTATTGCAAGTCGGCGGAGCCATGCTTTTGACGCCTGCGACCGCATGGGCGGGGGCGCAACGTGAAGAAACGCTGGCCGATGATGTGGCTTCCGTGATGCGCAGTTCGATTAATAGTGCTAGCCCTGCGCGGCTGGTGTTTGCCGATTCGAGGGAAGGGGAGCGTTGGTTGGCAGCGATGTCTTCCCGATTGGCACGCTTTATTCCCGATGAGGGCGAGCGCCGCCGTCTGTTGGTCAATATTCAATATGAAAGCAGTCGTGCCGGACTCAATACTCAAGTGATTTTGGGTTTGATTGAAGTGGAAAGCGCGTTTCGCCAATATGCCATCAGCGGCGTGGGTGCACGCGGTTTGATGCAGGTGATGCCGTTTTGGAAAAACTATATCGGCAATCCGTCGCACAACCTTTTCGACATTCGCACCAATCTGCGCTACGGCTGTACCATTCTGCGCCATTACAACAATATCGAAAAAGGCAATATTGTCCGCGCTTTGGCAAGGTTTAATGGCAGCTTGGGCAGTAACAAATATCCGAATGCCGTATTGGGCGCGTGGCGGAATAGATGGCAGTGGGGTTGAGCGGCTTACGATTTGCCCCATGCAATTCCTTTGAATCCTGTATAATCAGAAAATCTGTTAATTCACACTTTCAGACGGTCTTTTGCAAACTTAAGGCCGTCTGAAACATTATTTATGGCAAGAGATAACCGCATTCAAATGTTTCCGCACGAATGGCGTGCCAGTACCACACTTTCCGGCGTTTACGCACTGCGTATGTTGGGGATGTTTTTGGTATTGCCCGTTTTGGCGATGTATGCCGCTTCGTTGCCCGGCGCAGAAAACAATAAAGCGCTGGTCGGTATGGCGATGGGTATTTACGGGCTGACACAGGCTTTGCTGCAGCTGCCTTTGGGCATGGCTTCCGATAAGTTCGGCCGTAAAAAAGTGATTTATGCCGGCTTGATTGTGTTTGCGGCGGGTAGTTTTTTGGCCGCAGTTGCCGACAGCCTGCAGATGTTGGTTGCCGCGCGTGCCATTCAAGGTGCGGGTGCCGTCAGTGCGGCGGTAACGGCTTTGCTGGCGGATTTGACCCGTAACGAAGTGCGGACTCGTGCGATGGCGATGATCGGCCTGAGTATCGGCTTGACCTTCTCCGTCAGCCTAGTGCTTGCGCCGATGATTGCCAGCTTTATCGGCGTATCCGGCCTGTTTGCGCTGACCGGTATTCTGACTGTAATCAGTATCGGCGTGGTTGCCTGGATGACCCCTGATCCGGAAGTGTCAAAAATGCACGAAGACACGCAGGCGCAGCCTTCGCGTATGGGCGAGGTATTGAAAAACCGCCAACTGCTCAATCTCGACTTCGGTATTTTTGCCTTGCATGCGGCACAAATGGCTTTATTTACCGCATTGCCGTTTGCCATGACGCAGTTGGGTTTGGAAAAAATCCATCACTGGCAAGTCTATCTGCCGTCAACCATTACCGGCCTGATTATTATGGTGCCGCTGATTATCGTCGGCGAAACGCGTAACAAGCTCAAACAAGTGTTTATCCTTGGTATCATCTGCATTGCTGCGGCACAAATCGGTTTGCTGTTTGGCATGCACTCGGTATGGTTAATTACCGCTTATCTGATTGTTTATTTTATTGGTTTCAATGTATTGGAAGCCAGCCTGCCGTCTATGGTGTCGAAAATCGCTCCGTCCGATTTGAAAGGCACGGCGATGGGCGTGTATAACACCATGCAGTCGGTCGGCTTGTTTGTCGGCGGCGCAACCGGTGGTTTATTGTTCCAAAAATATGGTTTTGCAGGCGTATTTGCCTTTTGTAGCGTACTGATGTTGCTGTGGCTGGTATTGGCAGTCATTTCGCCGGCACCGAAGCCTGTCAAAAACCTCAGCTATCCGCTTAACGCCGAATGGCAACAAAATCCGGATTTGCTCTACCAAAAATTGACCGAAATTGAAGGCGTTGAAAGCATCAGCTTTAGCGCAGACAAGCAAACCATTTATATCAAGGCCTTGCAAAAAGGATTCGACCAAGAGGCCGCCGAAAAAATCATCACAGGAGTGTAAAATGTCATTGAATAAAGTTATCCTCATCGGCCGCCTCGGCCGTGACCCGGAAGTCCGCTATATGCCCAACGGCGAGGCCGTCTGTAACTTCAGCGTTGCCACCAGCGAAACTTGGAACGACCGTAACGGCCAGCGCGTAGAACGTACTGAATGGCACAACATTACCATGTACCGCAAGCTCGCCGAGATCGCCGGTCAATACCTGCGTAAAGGCAGCCAAGTGTACCTGGAAGGCCGTATCCAAAGCCGTAAATACCAAGGCAAAGACGGCATCGAGCGCACCGCTTACGACATTATCGCCAACGAAATGAAAATGCTTGGCGGCCGCAACGACAACAGCGGCGGCGCACCATACGATGACGGCTACAACCAAGGCGCTCATTCAAGCCAAGGCAGTTACCAACAAGCGCCACAACAGCAATACCAATCTGCTCCGGCTCAAGAACCCCCAGCAGCCCCAGCCCGTCGTCCCGCTCCGGCACAACCGACCGCTCCGGTTGATGATATCGACGACGATATTCCATTCTAATCATTGAGTAATATAAAAGGCCGTCTGAAAAATATACTTTCAGACGGCCTTTAAAATGATTTCAAAGAAAATCCTACATTTGCACCGAGCCGTTGACGGTCAGGCTGATCTCTTCCGAACCTGGGGAGGCTGGTACGCCATCTTCTATTCCTGCCGCTACTTCTGCGGCGGGGATTGCACGCAGCATTTTGGCGCGTGCAAAATTGCCGCCGACTTGACGGTTGCCGATGTGACCCAGGTTGAGTTTAACGATTTTGTAGCTGGAGAAGCCGAGTGTTTGGGCGAGGTTTTGGGCGCGATCTTTGAAGCGCAGGATGACGGCCTTGCTCAGTTGGTCGACGGTTTCTTCGCGTTTTTCTTTGGATACGGAAAACGAGGAGCTTTCCAAAATGGCGATATTGATGCTGTCGGCAATCAGGCGGTTGAGTGCTTCAAAGTCTTTGCTTTCTACTTTGAAGTAGGCGTGTTCTTCCCAGCCGGTTTGGGTGCGTTTGCCGTTGGTGTATTGATAGCGCGGGGATGCGTTGCGCTCCATCAGCTCGGCTTTAAGTTTGCTGTTTTGGGAGATTTTGTTGAACTGGTTGAATTTCTTCATGAAAGCTTGGTTGGCGGCTTGACGGTCTTTGCCTTCTGCGTTGATGCTGAAATGCGCGGTCATGGTATCTCGCGGCACTTCCATGTTGGCGGATTCGGAAAATTCAACGATGTTGTAATTGAGGCTTTCTGCTGCAACGGGCAGGGAGACGGCTAGTAGTAGGGCGGTAAGGGCTGGGCGGAGCATTTTGGTTTTCCTTGTAATGCGGATTTCAAAAAAGTAATTTAGCATGAAAGATGGAAATGTTGGCTTTGGCAAGCGTAAGGATTTGTATGGGGTGAAGCCGTCTGAAAAGAAGTTACTTTGTATCCATCAGGCCGACTTCATGGGGATTGAGGCGGGCTTTTTCTTCTTGGCCTAAGCCGACCAATTTCCGTAATCGGGTCATGTAGGCATTGACGTCAAGGCCCCGTCCGTAGCGTTGCGCTTCCCAGATGGTTTCTGCCAAGGCTTCCATCATATCGTGTTCGGCTTTGACCCAGTCGCCGTTGTAACGGGCGCAAAGTTGGTGGTGGATGGCACGGATGCCCGGGGGCTGGTCGATGGCGCTTTGCTCTTGCAGGGAAAGGTGTAGCGACATATGCAGGAATGGGTTGCTTTCGCCGTCTTCGGGCAGCCATTCTTTATCTAAATATTGTTCGATGTCTTCGAGATAGTGTCCGTATTCGGGATGGGCTTCGATAATGCGCAATGCTTTTTGTTGCAGGCCGTCCAATTGGAGCGGTGCGAGTCTGTGTTGCCAGACGTGGGCAAAGAATCGGCGGACATCGTGGGTGTTTACGTCATACATGATGAGTGTGATTTGATTTTGGGATATGTGATTATATAGCGATTGCGATGAAAAAGGCCGTCTGAAAAATATGTTTTCAGACGGCCTTTGTTTTGCAGGGTTTAGCGGCGGTCGATGATTCGGTAATACACTTCGCCGTCTTGGACATAGCCCAATTCGACGCGGGCAATTTCGGCGATGGCCTCTTGTCCGTGTGCCAAGTCTTCAACTTCCGCATTGAGGAAATTGTTGCGCAAAGTGAGCGTTTGGTTTTTTTCCTCCTGACGGACGAGCTGCTCCTGCAATTCTTCCGTATGCCCGACGCTGCCTTTACCAAACCAAAGGCTGTACTGACAGCACAAAAGTGCGAAGGTTAAAACAAAAGTCACCCACTTCATACAATCAATATCCTATATTCTGCTTATTTGCCCAATTGGTAGAATGCGGCTTTGCCAGGGTAGTAAGCGGCTTCGGCCAATTCTTCTTCGATGCGCAACAATTGGTTATATTTCGCCATGCGGTCAGAACGGGACAGGGAGCCGGTTTTGATTTGCATACAGTTGGTAGCAACTGCCAAGTCGGCAATGGTGCTGTCTTCGGTTTCACCGGAACGGTGGCTCATTACGCTGGTGTAGCGGTTGCGTTTGGCCAAGTCAACGGCTTTCAGGGTTTCGCTCAATGTACCGATTTGGTTGACTTTGACCAGCAATGCGTTTGCCACGCCTTTTTCGATGCCTTCAGCCAAGATTTTTGGATTGGTTACGAACAAGTCGTCGCCGACCAATTGAACTTTGCCGCCCAATTTTTCGGTCAGCAGTTTCCAGCCTTCCCAGTCGTTTTCGTCCATACCGTCTTCGATGGAAACAATTGGGAATTCGTTAACCAGGCCTTCCAAGTATTCGGCAAATTCTGCGCTGGTGTAAGAGCGGCCTTCGGCTTCCAAGTGGTATTTGCCGTCTTTGTAGAACTCGCTGGATGCGCAGTCCAGGGCGAACAATACGTCTTCGCCTGCTTTGTAGCCTGCGGCTTCGGTTGCTTCTACGATCAGTTGCAGGGCTTCTTTGTGGCTGTTCAGGTTAGGTGCGAAACCGCCTTCGTCGCCCACGGTAGTTGGGAAGCCTTTGGCATCACACAGTTTTTTCAGTGCGTGGAAAATTTCGGCGCCGCAACGCAGAGCTTCGCGGAAAGATTTTGCGCCGACAGGCATGATCATGAATTCTTGGATGTTCAGGCTGTTGTTGGCATGTTCGCCGCCGTTGATTACGTTCATCATCGGAACAGGCAGAGCCATTGGGCCTGCGCCGCCCAAGTAACGGTACAGCGGCAGGCCTGAATCTTCAGCGGCTGCGCGTGCTACGGCCATGGAAACGGCCAAAGTGGCGTTGGCACCTAAGTTGCCTTTGTTTTCAGTACCGTCCAATTCGATCATGATTTGGTCGATATAAGATTGTTCGTTGGCATCGATACCGATGAGGGCTTGCGCGATTTGGTTATTGACGTGGTCAACGGCTTTCAATACGCCTTTGCCCAAGTAACGGGATTTGTCGCCGTCACGCAGTTCCAAAGCTTCTTTTTGGCCGGTTGATGCGCCGCTTGGTACGGCTGCGCGTCCCATAACGCCGGATTCCAACAATACGTCACACTCTACAGTAGGGTTGCCGCGAGAGTCTAAGATTTCGCGTGCAAAAATATCAACGATTGCGCTCATGAATATCTCCAAATAGGATGGTAAAAGAAAAGTAGCTTTGTTACGCTTCAGACGGCCTTGAGGATGATTGCCAAAGTCTGATGAATGCAGACATTATACCGTCTTTGCCAGGTATGGCATCGGAGTCAGTATGAAACCGACTGTAAGTTTGTTTCACGTCAATATCGCTCAAACAAACATAAGCCGTATAGTGTAACATTTTTTACCCTTTTTAGGGTGAAAAGCTGATTAAATAAGGCATAAGGCCGTCTGAAAACCAGATTAGCCCTCGCCCAAAATCATCGAGCCTACACCGTCATCGGTCAGCACTTCCAAGAGCAGGGCGTTGGGAACGCGGCCGTCTATGATATGCGTAGCTTTGACGCCGCTTTTGGCGGCTTCGACGGCAGAGGCAATTTTAGGCAGCATGCCGCCGTACAGCGTACCGTCTTCAATCAGTTCGTCAATGCGGCTTGGCGTCAGGGTAGTCAATAATTTGCCTTCTTTATCCAGTACGCCGGGGATATTGGTCATCATCAGCAGTTTTTCGGCTTGAAGTTTTTCCGCCAGTTTACCGGCAACCAAGTCGGCATTGATGTTGAACGCTTCGCCGTTTTGGCCTACGCCGATGGGTGCAATGACAGGAATGCAGCCGCGCTCAACCAAGCCTTCCACCAAACGGGTATCGATGTCGGCCACTGTGCCGACTTGGCCGATGTCCACGCCTTTTTGTTCAGGCGTGTCGATCAGGAGTTTTTCCGCTTTGATGAAGTGGTTGTCCCGGCCGGTAATGCCGACGGCGCGACCGCCGAAGGTGGTAATCATGGAAACGATTTCTTTATTGACGTGTCCGCCCAAAACCATTTCCACGATGTCCATGGTTTCGCTGTCGGTCACGCGCATGCCTTGAACAAATTCTCCTTTTTTGCCGACTTTTTCCAACATTTCATTGATTTGCGGGCCGCCGCCGTGAACGATGACGGGATGCAGGCCGATCAGTTTGAGCAGGACGACATCGCGTGCGAAGCCCTCCTTTAAGGCCGACTCGGTCATGGCGTTGCCGCCGTATTTGATGACGATGATGGAGCCGGAAAAACGGCGGATATAAGGTAAAGATTCGGCAAGGACGCGAGCTTTGATCGCAGAGGAGACAGATTGTTGCTGAGTCATGGTTTCAACCTTGTTTCATGATTTCGGCCTTTATCTTAATCCCAAAGGCCGTCTGAAACAATATTTCCAAGCGCTTGAAATCCTGTTAAATCAGTTAAATGGTTGAAACCAGCCTCATGCAAACGGTAAAATGACGGTTTGCTTCGGCCTCTTTGCCGATTACTAAGGATACCCATGATGAAAATCAGCACCCAATTCGATGCCGGTTCGGTCGTTGTCAAAGATTTGAGCAACCCTGCCGATATCCGTCTCGCCCTGCGTCCCGACAATGCTTCGGAGTTTGCCCAATGGTTTTACTTCCGTTTGCAGGGTGCGGCCTATCAAAACTGCGTGATGCATTTTGAAAATGCGGAGGACGCTGCGTATCCTTTGGGCTGGGAGGACTATCAGGCTTGCGCTTCTTACGACCGCCAAAATTGGTTCCGCGTGCCAACCAGCTACGAAAACGGCGTGTTGACCATCAACCATACACCTTTGTCCAACAGCGTTTACTACGCCTATTTCGAGCCTTATTCCAACGAGCAGCATTTGAACCTTTTGGGCGATGCGCAGGGTAGCGGTTTGTGCCGTATCGACGACTTGGGCAGCACTGTTCAAGGCCGTGATATTAATCTTTTGACCATCGGCAACCAAGTCGAAAGCGACATGAAAGTCTGGATTATCGCCCGTCAACATCCGGGCGAAACCATGGCAGAATGGTTTGTCGAAGGTTTGCTGGGCCGCCTGCTTGATCCGCAAGATCCGACCGCGCGCATGCTGCTTGACCGTGCGACTTTCTACATCGTGCCAAACATGAATCCGGACGGTTCGGTATTGGGCAATTTGCGCACCAATGCCGCCGGCGCCAACCTCAACCGCGAATGGGAAAACCCGACTTTGGAGCGAAGCCCCGAAGTTTTTACCGTCCGCGAAAAAATGATGGAAACCGGCGTGGATTTGTTCTTGGATATTCACGGCGATGAAGGTCTGCCGTTTGTCTTTGTGGCCGGTACCGAAGGCGTGCCGAACTACAACGAGCGCATCGAAGCCTTGGAAGACCAATTCAAACTCGCGTTGCTCAATGCCAGCCCCGATTTCCAAGACGATTACGGCTATGACAAAGATGCGCCGGGTCAGGCGAACATGACTTTGGCGACCAACTGGGTCGGCAATCATTTCAACTGCCTTGCCTATACTTTGGAAATGCCGTTTAAAGACAATGCCAATCTGCCGGACGACGATTTCGGCTGGAACGGCCAACGCTCGCTGCGCTTGGGTGAGGCCATGTTGTCTGCTATTTTGAATGTGGTTAGCGATTTGCGTTAAACCGTCCGACACTGCATACAGGCCGTCTGAAAGTTCAGGCTTTCAGACGGCCTTTGAGATAAGGAACACACATTATGATGATACATCCCCAGTTTGATCCGGTGCTGATCAGCATCGGCCCGCTTGCCATCCGCTGGTATGCCTTGAGCTATATTGTCGGCTTTATCCTGTTTACGATTTTGGGCCGCCGCCGTATCGCGCAGGGCAATTCTGTGTTTACCAAAGAAACACTCGACGATTTCCTGACTTGGGGTATCTTGGGCGTCATCTTGGGCGGCCGTATCGGCTACGTTTTGTTTTATAAATTTTCCGACTATTTGGTCAACCCGTTGGATATTTTCAAAGTGTGGGAAGGCGGCATGTCGTTTCACGGCGGCTTCTTGGGTGTGGTCGTTGCCATGTGGCTGTTTGGCCGCAAGCACAACATCAGTATCTTGAAATTGATGGATACCGTTGCGCCGCTCGTGCCGCTGGGCTTGGCTTCCGGCCGTATCGGCAACTTTATCAACGGCGAACTTTGGGGACGCGTGACCGAACTCAATGCTTTCTGGGCGATGGGTTTTCCGCAAGCGCGTTACGAAGATGCGGAAGCCGCGGCGCACAATCCTTTGTGGGCAGAATGGCTGCAACAATACGGCATGCTGCCGCGCCATCCGTCTCAGCTTTACCAGTTTGCCCTTGAAGGCATTTGCCTGTTTGTCATTGTTTGGATTTTCTCGAAAAAACCACGTCCGGCCGGACAAACGGCAGCATTGTTCTTGGGCGGTTACGGATTGTTCCGCTTCATCGCCGAATTTGCCCGTCAGCCTGACGACTATCTCGGCCTGTTGACTTTGGGCTTGTCCATGGGTCAATGGTTGAGCGTGCCGATGATTGTATTGGGCGTGATTGGTTTCGTTTGGTTTGGCCGTAAAAACAATGTTGCCAAAGCGTAAATGAAACAAGAATAAAGGCCGTCTGAAAAGGTTTTCAGACGGCCTTTTTATGGCTTCAAGCAAACGGATTTTGGGTTTAACCGAAAAAGCCCATTTTGACTTGAATGAGTTTTTCCAACTCCGGCAGGACGCGGCGGCGTGAGACGAAGAAGATAATGTGGTCGCCGTCTTGGAGGATGGTTTCGGTGTGGTGTCCCATGATGACTTCGCCGGTTGCGCCGCGGACGATGGCGGCGATGTAGCAGTCGCTCGGCCATTTGATGCCGCTGATGCGGCGGCCGACGATGGCAGAAGTGTTTTTGTCGCCGTGTACCACCACTTCGATGGCTTCGGCCGTGCCGCGGCGCAGAGGGTGGACGGCAACGATGTCGCCGCGGCGGATGTGGGCGAGGATGGAGCCGATGGTAATCAAATGGGGGGAAACGACGATATCGATTTTGTTGCCTTCGAGCAAATCGACGTAGCTTGAGCGGTTGACGATGGTAATCACGCGTTTGGCACCAAGGTTTTTCGCCAACAGGCTGGACATGATGTTGTTTTCGTCGTCGTTGGTCAGCGCGCAGAAGACGTCGATTTCGTCGATGTATTCTTCGTCCAGCAGGGTTTCGTCGGTGGCGGAACCTTGCAGGACGAGGGTGTTGTCCAGATTTTCGGCCAGCCATTCGGCACGGTGGGGTTTGTATTCGATGATTTTGATGTCGTATTTGGACTCGAGCTGTTTGGCGAGGCGGTAGCCGATGTTGCCTCCGCCGGCGATCATGATGCGGCGGGTGCGCGCTTCTTTCGGACGCAATTCGCGCATGATGGCTTCCACGCTGTTGATGTCGGCGGCAAACAGGACTTCATCGCCTTCGATGATGACGGTTTGCGGGGTGGGGACGATCAGGCGGTTGTTGCGGTAGATGGCGCAGATTTGGCAGTCCACGCCTTCGAGCAGGTGTTGGTTGATGTCGGCAATTTCACGGCCGATCAGCAAACCGCCTTTGCGGGCTTGAACAATCACCATGCGCACTTTATCGTTGGCAAAACTGAGTACCTGCAATGAGCTGGTGTAGTTGAGCAGGCCGACGAGTTGTTCGGTAACCAGTTGTTCGGGGCTGATGGTTTCGGTAATGCCGAAGATGTTGAGGCTGCCTTCTTCGGGGTTGTCGCTGCCGGCAACCGGATATTCGAGGTATTCGCTTGAGCGCACGCGTGCGATGCGGCTGGGGATGTTGAATAGGTCGGCGGCGATTTTGGAGGCGACAATGTTGGTTTCGTCGCTGCGTGTCAGGGCAAGCAGGAGGTCGGAGTCTGCCGCGCCTGCCTGTTCGAGGGTAAAGGGCGATGCGCCGTTGCCGACGATGGTTTGGACATCGAGGCGGCTGCTGATGCGGTTGAGCGCTTTTTCGTCGATGTCGATGATGGTAACGTCGTTGCTGGGAACGGAGGCAAGGTTTTGGGCGACGGTCGAGCCGACTTGGCCGCTGCCGAGGATGAGTATTTTCACGGTAATTGAGTGTGTTCGGTAAAAATGAAATTGTAACAAAAGGCCGTCTGAAATTGGAGTTTTCAGACGGCCTGAGTTTTAAATAAGCCAGAAGGTTACCAGTAGCCCAAAACTTTCCACCACAAGATACCGACAGTGCCGAAAATCAGGATTTCGAGCACGCTCATGATGAAGCCGGCTTTCCACCATTCGGTCATGGTTACATAGTTGGAGCAGTAAATGACAGGTGCAGAACCGGTAGCGTAGTGGGTCAGCGACATCATGATGCCGGTAGCGGCTGCCATAATCAGGGCAAACAGCATCGGTGGTGCGCCCAAGGCCAAGCCTGCGCCGTAGAATGCGCCGAACATGGCGGTAACGTGTGCCGTACCGCTGGCGAAAACGTAGTGGGCGTAGAGGTAGGCCAGCATCAACAGGGCACAACCGGCTTCCCAACCCAAACCCATGTGGGCGATACCGCCTTGCATGGAGTCGGACAACCAACTGATGAGGCCCAGTTTGTTGAGGAAGTTTGCCATCATCACCAAGGCAGCAAACCAAACAATGGTATCCCACGCGCTTTTTTCTTTCAGCGCGTCGTCCCAAGTCAGTACGCCGGTCAACAGGCACAGGCTCAAGCCGAGGAAGGTGGTGGCAGTAGCGTCCACTTTCACGCCAAACAGCATCTCAGGAATACCCGCCCACAACAGCAGCAGAACCAGGAAAATACCGAGCATGATTTTTTCTTCACGCTTCATCGGTCCCATTTGGGTCAAATGCTCTTTTGCCAATGCAGTGGCGTTAGGGGTTTGTTTGATTTCAGGCGGATACAGGAAATACAGCACCAGCGGCATCAGTAGCATAGCAAGCAGGCCGGGTACGATCATTGCCAAGAACCAAGTACCCCAAGAGAGTTGGATTTGTGAATTGGTGGCTTTGGCAACCAATTCGACCACCAGTGGATTAGGTGCGGTGGCGGTGATAAAAATCAGACAGGTAATTACATTGGAGTGGAAGTTGACCAGTGAAAGGTATTTACCGATTTTGCCTTCCGTACCCTTTTCAGGGTCGGAGTCGAAGCTCAAGGCAATGGATTTCATAATCGGATGTACGATGGCACCGCCGCGCGCGGTATTACTCGGCGTTACCGGACCGATGACCAAGTCGGCAAGCGCTAAGCTGTAACCTACGCCCAGCGTGCGTTTGCCGAAGAGGGAAATCAAGAGGTAGCCGATACGCATACCCAAGCCGGTTTTCAACAGGCCACGCGAGATGATGATGGCGATACCGATCATCCAGATGAGTGAGTTGTTGAGGCTGCTCAAAGCGTCTTTGGTTGCGTCGGCGGCTTTTTCATTGGTCACGCCGGTCAGTGCAACCAAGGTAATGCCCAAAATCGCCATGGCGCCGATAGGCATGGCTTTGCCGATGATGCCGGCAATGATGCCGACAAACAATGCCAAAAGATGCCATGCGTCAGGCGATACGCCTTGAGGAACGGGGATAACGAACCAGATAAGCAGCGTCAGCACAAGTGCGACCGCAGCAGGAATTGGCTTGAAGCCCATTTTGAATCTCCTAATTTGAGGATTAAAGTATTGGGAAATCTGTTTTCAGACGGCCTGAGTGTCGCTTAAGCCTGTCTGAACGTATTTTGGTAGGTTCGGAAGGTATTTTTCTTATTGGGTTTCTCTTCCATCTTGGAAAGAAGAGAATGGGAGTCGGGTATCGTTTTTCAGACGGCCTTTATAGTAACAGGCCGTCTGAAAACAACGCCGTTTTACTCCTGTTCTTGCGGCAGGCCGTACTCTTCGGGGAAGGTACGCAGCGAGCTTTGCAACACGGTAACTGCGCCGTCAATCAAACCGCAACGGCCGCTTCGTGGCAACAGTTGGCACAGGCTTTGCAGGGCGCGCAGGTCGTCGGAAGTGCCGATACCGGTGTCCACGCGGTTGAGCAGGCGGGAAAGCTGGAATGTGCCGCCTTTGCAAGGCGGGCATTGACCGCATGAGTTGGAAGCGAAAAATTCCACATACTCGGCCACTTTGCGCACCACGCTGGTGCCTTCGGAAATCACAATCATCGCGCCGGTACCGAGGCTGGATTTGCGTTCGCGTACGGACACGAAGTCCAAAGGCACATCCAAATCTTTTACGGTCAAAAGCGTGTTTGACGGGCCGCCGGTAAATACGGCTTTAAACGTACGGCCTTCGAGCATACCGCCGCCGTGATCGTAAATCAGCGATTGCAAGGTCGTGCCCATTGGCAGTTCGTACAGGCCCGGATTCAATACGTCGCCGGAGAGAGAGTAGAGTTTTGTACCGGCCGCATCGCCCAAACCCAAAGATTTGTACCATTCCGCGCCTTTGGCAAGGATTTGCGGAATATTGGCGAAGGTTTCGGTATTGTTGATAAGGGTCGGCTCACCGTTGACACCGCTTTCGGCGGGGAAAGGCGGCTTGCGGCGGGGGAAGGGGAAACCGCCCTCCAGCCATGAAATTACGGCAGTTTCTTCGCCGCCGATATAACGGCCTGAAGTTTCAACCAGTTGCAAGTCCAAAGGTTTACCCAAGTAGTTTTCGATGCGGATAAACAAATCGCTGTTTTTCCATTGCTCGATGGCCGGTGTGATGGAAGCGATGGATTCGGTTTGATGAGGGTTGACGTACAAAATTGCTTTATTGGCACGGCAGGCAACGGCGGCAATCAGGACGCCTTCGATGACTTGGTGCGGCGTATTTGCCAGCAGTACGCGGTCTTTAAATGTACCCGGTTCGTCTTCGTTGGCATTACAGACGACGTATTTGTCGCCATTTTTGCTTTGGGCGGCAACGGCGGCCTCCCATTTGCGCCAAGTCGGGAAACCTGCACCGCCCATACCGCAAAGATTGGCATCTTGCAGTTTGGAAACAATGCTTTGAGGATCGGCAAGCGCAGCCAGCAGGCCTTCGCCGCCGCCGACTTTGCGCCACGCGGCTAAATCTGCGCCGACTTGGCGGGAAGGATGCAGTAAGTTTTGATTGGCTTGATTCATGATTGTTGCTCCTGCAAACCGGCGTGTTCGCGCAAATCGAATTTGCCGTAGTCGGGATATAAAACGGGGGCTTTGATGTCGCTGGTCAGGCCGGCCCGGGTCATTTCGCGTTGCAGGTCGTGGACGTGTCCGACACCGCCGCGTACTTTTTTCAGCGGCAGGCCGCAATTTGCCGCGGCTTTACCGGCACGGCGACCGAAGCTGATGATGTCCAAAAGTGCATTGCCCATCAGACGGTTGCGGCCGTGAATGCCGCTGGTTACTTCGCCGGCGCAATAGAGGCCTTCGACGCAGGTCGCGCCGTTGCCGTTGATTTCGATACCGCCGTTTTGATAGTGCAGGGTCGGATGAATCATGACCGGCTCAACAGCAGGGTCGATGCCGCATTTGTGGGCAACATGGCCGAGTGTTACTAGACGGTTCAATACGTCAGGGTCGTTAGCAATCAGGCGCGGGGTGTCGAGGAACACGCCGACTTGACCATCGCGTACCACGCCGCGGCCTTCGCGGCATTCGCGCAGAATCGCAGCGGCAACAACGTCGCGCGGTTGCAATTCGTCAACGAAACGTTCGCCCAAACCGTTGACCAGCTTGGTGCCTGCGGAGCGCACGGCTTCGGAAATCAGCGCGCCTGCCAAGTGCGGAGGGTGGGCAACACCGGTCGGGTGGTATTGGAAAGAATCGACATCGCGCAGTTTGGCACCGATACGGTAAGCCATTACCAGGCCGTCTGCAGTCGCGCCATAGTGGTTGGAAGTGGCAAAACCCTGCAAATGCAGGCGTCCGCTGCCGCCGGTTGCCAATACCACGGCTTTGGCGTGAACCAACACCAAAGAGCGTTTTTCCAAATCGTACAAAATCGCGCCGACGCAGCGGCCGTGTTCGTCCGACAATAATTCGATGGCGGGGTGGCGGTTGAGCTGGGTGATGTTTTCGTCGAGTTCGACAGCCTCGCGCAGTACGCGCATCATTTCGAGGCCGGTAAAGTCGCGGTAGCTCAGGATGCGCGGTACGGTCGTACCGCCTGCGCGTTTGCGGCTCAACATGCCGTTGCTGTCCGCGCCTTTGGCAAGGTCGAAGGTCATGCCCAAGCCAATCAGCCAGCGGATGGCGGACGGCGCATCGGTAACCATTTGTGCCACCAATTCTTTTTTGCCGACGTTGTGGCCGCCTTTGATGGTGTCGTCAAAGTGTTGTTGCAGGCTGTCTTCTGCGCCGACCGCTGCTTGAATGCCGCCTTCGGCCATCACGGTATTGCTGTCGCCGATACGCAGTTTGTTCGCCATGATGACGCGTGCGCCGGCTTCAGTCGCAGACAATGCCGCTGCCGCGCCCGCACCGCCGCCGCCAATAACCAGCACGTCAGTGTTCAAATGTTCCGCGCCCGACAAATCATAGTCGTCAATCAGTGGATGACTGATCAGCAGTTTCGCCAAATCAGGATGGCAGTAATCGCCTTGGTTTGGACCGATAGGTAGTTTCACACGCGCATTTGCCTGATAGTCAGGGTGAAATTGGCTCAGTAATTCGTTCTTTTCAGGTAAATCGCCACGCAGCTCCAATGAGGACGCACGCAGGTTGGCAAGGGCGGTTTCGTAGTCTATGCCTTGGATTTTGTTAACCATTACACTGACTCCTCTTCAAATTCGACTTTCATTTTGCCGCTGTCGATTTCGCGTAGGCGGCGCATCAAATCCACAGGGCGCAACGTACGCGCCGCTTTCATACGGCGGGCGAACAGGCCCAAGTGGTTCGGACGGATGTGTTCTGGGCAGGAGAGGGTGCAGAGGTTGCACATCACGCATTGGTCAAAGGTCAGCGCAGCTGCGCCGAAATCGCCGGAAACTACCTGCGCTACGCCGTTTTCTACTTGCAAACCTTTAGGACAGGCGCGATTGCAGCCGCCGCAATGACGGCAGTTTTGCGCTTCTGGGAAGGCTTTGGCGGTATCGTCCAACCAGTTCCAGCCGTCACCAATTTCCCCGACGTCGTAATATTGGATATGCTCGGGAATAAAGTAGTCCAAGAAGCTGATATGCATGCCTTCTTCAACTTTAGTCTCGCATGCCAGTGCGGTGGTTACTTCGCGCTCGCCTTCTTTACGAATCATGCAGCGGCAGGAACCGCATACGCCTTGACCCATACAGCCGACATTGGCAGTAATCGCATTGCCTGAACGGGCATAGGCTTGGATGATTGACGAGTCGGCGGAAGCTTTGACTTCATGGCCGTCTATGGTCAGGGTTAACAAATTTTCACTCATGGTTTGTTCCTGTGAAATTGGAAGTTGGAATAGTGGGTAATTTGATTAATTGTATTTTTATTACATTTATTGCGTATGAGGAAAATATCCAAGTGATTTACTCGGAAATTCTTTTAAAATCAATGTTTATCTTTATGAGTCGAAGTGTATCAGAATTTAGTGGTTTTGATGATAGGGGTAACCTAAGGTTTTATAGAAGGAGAATTGCAAACAAAATATGCCTATTATTTAGACAAATTTATTACAACAACTTGATTTT
>NZ_JBQCWY010000011.1:0-20924 GCF_051956955.1 Neisseria sp. P0021.S005
CATCACCTAGATTAGTAATAGTAATGGTATGGGTACCGTCACCATTATCTACAACTTCACCTGTGATGCTGTCGCCTTTGTCGCCTTTAGCGCCGGCTGCGCCAGTGTCACCTTTGTCGCCTTTAGCGCCGGCTGCGCCAGTGTCACCTTTGTCGCCTTTAGCGCCGGCTGCGCCAGTAGCACCGGTATCACCTTTAGGGCCAGCAGGACCAGTATCGCCTTTGTCGCCTTTAGCGCCGGCTGCGCCAGTAGCGCCGGTATCACCTTTAGGGCCAGCAGGACCAGTATCGCCTTTTTCGCCTTTAGGGCCAGTTGCGCCAGTAGCACCAGTTGCACCGGTATCGCCTTTAGCACCAGTTGCACCAGTATCGCCTTTAGGACCAGTCGCGCCGGAAGCACCAGTAGAACCACCACCGATTACGCTCAGGGTGTATTCGTTAGTGCCGTTTGAGGTCATTGTCAAACCGTTACCGGCGATCAGTTTCAGGGTGTTATTGGCATTTGATTTAGGATCGTATTTGTAAGTACCTTCAGCAGGTGAGCTACCGCTACCATTGTGGCCTGAGAATACAAATGGATTCAGGTTTTCGATGCGATTTGCAACAGCGTACAATTGAGAGCCGTTGATTGCATCGGTAGAAGTTGCAGAGATACGGCCTGCGGCAACGTTTTGAATTTGACGTTCTTTACCTGCAGAACCTACAGACAATACTGCGCCATTGCCCAAACCGCTGGTTGCACCTGCGAAGCCGCTGTAAGTGTAGCTGCCAACAGTAGCAGTGTTAGTAGGTACGAAGTTGCTGGTTGTAGAACCGTTACCCAGAGCTACGCTGTTTTCGATAGTAGATTTAGCTTCAGTACCCAAAGCCAGAGTGTTTTTAGCTGTTGCTTGAGCACCGTTACCCAGAGCAGTTGCATATTCACCGCCATTAGCTTGAGCACCACGGCCCAATGCAATTGCTTGTTTAGAAGCAGCGTTACTTTGTACGCCCAAAGCTACTGAGTATTTACCAGTTGCTGTAGCAGCAGGACCGAATGCTGCAGCAGAAGTACCATCAGCTACGGAACCACGACCGATTGCTACGTCAGAACCTTGTTTGGCTTGAGCGTCGCCACCCAATGCTACCGCGCCGTTTGCCAGAGCTTTAGAGCGCTCACCGATGGCTGTTGCTACGATACCGGTTGCTTGAGCTTCTGTACCGATTGCCATTGCCGAACCGGCATTATTTACTACGCCGTCGCCATCAGCGCCAGTAGAAGTACCGTCAGCTGTAGCAGCATGACCTACGGCAACGTCAGCAGCTTGCTTAGCAGTTGCACCGTTACCTTGAGCGATAGAGTTATTGCCAGCAGCTTTAGATTGAGTACCCAAAGCGATAGAGTTGTTACCGATTGCTTTAGCAGCAGTACCTGCTTTATTACCCAGAGTACCATCCATCGCACCGCCAATAGCTACAGAATTTTCACCTGTTGCTTGAGCGGATGCACCACCAGCAAATGAGCCTGTGCCATTAGCTTGAGACAATACGCCGATAGCGGTACCACGGTTAGCAGTTGATTCAGCATAAGCACCGATACCAATTGCGTTATCGCCTCTAGAAACTGTTTTAGTACCGACAGCAATGGAGTTATTGTTAGACGCAGTGGCAGTTTGACCCACAGCAATAGAGTTAGACTCAGCAGCAGTAGCGTTAGAACCTACAGCAACTGCAGCTTCTTTATTGGCTTGCGCATATGGACCAACTGCAACTGTCAGATTACCTTCTGCTTTTGTATATGAACCAACGCCGACAGCTTGAACACCTGACGCATTTGAGCTGGTACCCATTGCCATCGCATGGTCTTTACTTGCTACAGTATCTTTACCGACAGCAATAGCATTGGTCCAAGCACCATGAGCGTTATTACCAATAGCGATAGAATCTTGTTTTTCGGCGTTTGCATGCGTACCTACAGCAACTGCAGCAGCATTTGCATTGGAGTTATCACCAATAGCTGTTGCAAATTGTGCACCAGCATTTGCACGGTTACCGAATGCACTTGCGGAGTCTTGAGTAGCAGTTGCACGGTTACCTACTGCAGTCGCACGAATTTGAGTTGCTTGGGCTACATTACCGATTGCAACAGAAGCTTCACCACTTGCAACAGAGCTTACACCCATTGCAGTCGATGCACCGCCGGTTGCGATATTGTTATTACCTACTGCCAATGCTGCGTTTGCAGTCGCAGTATTGTTAGCACCGTAAGCGATAGTGCCATCTTGACTGCTGGCAGTATTTTGATAACCCACTACAACAGAGTTGACACCAACGTTTCTGTTAGAACCGTTGTAAGTACCATTTGGAGTAATGTTTACCGCACTACCACCCAAATCTACACCTGCCTGAGCAGCACTAGAAGCCATCAACGCACCTGCCGCTGCAACTGCAGCAGCTACGGCTTTACGCTTGTCAGAAGCGGATTTTTTGCCGTGTGCATGGCTGATTTCGGAAACCGCGGTCCATGTCTGGGTCGCGTGGTTCCAAATGACTTTAAAGACTTTATTCATATCGATTTTCCTGTAAGGGGTTTGATTTCTTTTGGGACGTTTGCTCGGCTATAAACCGCCTGCCCATACATATGCCGCACTTCAGAGTTTCCCCTTTATGCGGTTTTACGTCGTAATCTCTTGTATGCAATTCCCGTGCCAAAAGTTTCCACTCGGCCGAATGGCAGCTAAATTCCTGTTTTATGGGATTTTATGCTGATACATTTTGGGAAGCTTGTGAAGTTTGGGAAACGATGTGCCGTTTTTTGTCAGCTTGTTTCTTAACCAGTCACTTTTTGTCAGCTTCTTTCAATGCATTCGGAATCCTTGTCCAAATTTTATATGCGTTTGGTTTTACAAATCAACTCTTCCGATAAAGTGTTACTTTTTCGGCCTCAACGGTCATGCCCGTTAAATTTACTTGTTGCTTTTTTTAAACGGTTTTTCTAGCTATTTGATTTTACTTTTTTATTCTCAAACAATAATGATTGATAAATAATATATAATTTGAATAGTTTCTTTAGTGATAGATTTAAATGTGGGCTTTTATTTAGAGAATTAATGAAATTTGTATTGAAGATCGGCTTAAAACGTGTGATAGGTTTATATGGCCTGTTTTCAGACGACCTTTGACGTTTCCTAACATATAAATAGTAACCAAATGATACGAATTTATGCGCTATTGAGCCGATGGACAGCGTTAAAAAGGCAAGTGTAAAACTTGCCTTTACGTTTGGAATCGGTCTGTTTTTATGGTGTAACACCATGCCGTATTTCAGACGGCCTTACCAACGGAATGTTTGGGTTACGCCTGCGGAAGCGCCGTTGTTGCCTGCATAGCCGTAGCCGCCGGTATGGCTGGAGGCGCAGGCGGTGAGTGTGGCGAGGGTCAGGATGAGGAGGATGTGTTTCATGTTTTTTTCTCTGAGTGGGTTGGTTTTAGACTTGGGACGTTTTGTTGCCGTATGAATCGGAATGGATATGGCTTTGTTGCTTTGTCTTGATTTAATGTATTGAAAAAGGCCGTCTGAAATCGGTTTTCAGACGGCCTTTATTTTATATCAGCTTATTAGTGGCGGAAATGGCGAATACCCGTTACTACCATCGCAATACCGTGTTCGTCCGCTGCGTCGAAGACTTCTTGGTCGCGCATGGAGCCTGCAGGGTGGATGATGGCTTTGATGCCCTGCTCGGCAATGACATCTACGCCGTCGCGGAATGGGAAGAAGGCATCGGAAGCGGCACAGGCGCCGTTGAGGTCGAGATTGGCATCTTGCGCTTTGCGGGCGGCGATACGGGTGCTGTCCACGCGGCTCATTTGGCCTGCGCCGATTCCGTAGGTTTGACCGCCTTTACCAAAGACGATGGCGTTGGATTTGACGTATTTGGCGACGTTCCATACAAACATCAGGTCGTTCCATTCTTGCTCGGTCGGTTGGCGTTTGGAGACGACTTTCAAATCGGCACGGTTGAGGCGGTGGATATCGGGGGTTTGTACCAACAGTCCGCCGCCGACGCGTTTGAGTTCAAAGCGGTTGGCACCTGCTTCGAGCGGAACTTCCAATACGCGCACGTTTTTCTTGGCAGCGGCGATTTCGAGGGCTTCGGCGGTGAACTTCGGCGCCATGAGGACTTCCATAAATTGGTTGTCGGTAATTTGTTTGACGGTTTCGCCGTCCACTTCGCGGTTGAAGGCGATGATGCCGCCGAATGCGCTGGTGGTGTCGGTGGCGTAGGCGAGTTTGTAGGCGGTCAAGGTATCGGCGGCAACGGCTACGCCGCACGGGTTGGCGTGTTTCACGATCACGCAGGCCGGCGCATCAAAGGATTTGACGGCTTCCCATGCGGCATCGGCATCGGCAATGTTGTTGTACGACAATTCTTTGCCTTGCAGCTGTTTGTAGGCGGAAAGGCTGCCTGCGGCTGGATAAATATCGCGATAGAACGCGGCGCGTTGGTGCGGATTTTCGCCGTAGCGCATGTCTTGCACTTTAATCCAGCTTTGGTTGAACTGGCTTGGGAATTCGCCGATTTGGGGCTGACCGCTCAAGACGTCGTCTGAAAGCGAGGTCAGGTAGTTGGAAATCATGCCGTCGTATTGGGCGGTATGGCTGAATGCTTTGCGTGAAAGGTTGAAACGGGTTTTGTCGCTCAATGCGCCGTTGTTGGCTTCGAGTTCGGCTGCGATGGCCGGGAAATCGGCGGTGTCGGTAACGATGGCGACGTGTTTCCAGTTTTTCGCGGCGGAGCGCACCATGGTCGGGCCGCCGATGTCGATGTTTTCAATCGCGTCTTCCAATGTGCAGTTTGGTTTGGCGATGGTGGCGGCGAAGGGGTAGAGGTTGACGCACACTAAATCGATATTGCCGATGCCGTGTTCTTCCATCTTAGCGACGTGTTCGTCCAAATCGCGACGGCCGAGGATGCCGCCGTGGATTTTCGGATGCAGGGTTTTCACGCGGCCGTCGAGCATTTCGGGAAAACCGGTATAGTCGGCAACTTCGATAACGGGAACGCCTGCATCAGCCAAGAGCTTTGCTGTACCGCCGGTAGAAAGGATTTCTACACCGAGCTTGGTCAGGGTTTGGGCAAATTCGACTGCGCCTGTCTTGTCGGACAGGCTGATCAGGGCGCGTTTGATGGAAGACATGAGATTTCCTTTGTTGAAGGTTTAATCGATATGGGATGAATTTTCAGGGCGGTATTATCCGCTATTTTCGCCTTTTTGGCAGTAGGTTTTTATAGATATTGTTGACAATTTTATTGTAAAAGGCCGTCTGAAACTCGGTTTCAGACGGCCTGATGTTTTTGACTATTTAAATCCCATTTTCTTCGCCACGCATACTGCGCCTGCCATGCCTGCGCATAAGGGCATGAGCAAGGCAACGGGGGCGTAGGTGAGTTCTAAAACAAAGACGATGGCCGTCAGGGGCATTTTGAGGGAAACGCCGAGGAAAACGGCGGCGCCGACAACGGCCGCGCTTTCGGAGGACATGGCAGGAAAGAAAGTATTCCACGCGGCTGCGGCGGCAAAGGCGATGGTGCTGCCGAGCATCATGGACGGGGTAATCAGGCCGCCGTATGCGCCTGCCGCCAGCGCCATCAAGACGACCAGCCATTTGACGGCGGTCAGCTCAAGGCTGTGTTGCCAGTCGGTCAATCCGCCAAAGGTCAGTTGGTTGCCTGCTTTGCCGTTGCCCAAAATTTCGGGAAACCAAACAGCAATCGCGCCGATGAGTGCAAACATGCAGACGGCCAAGGGAATGATTTTGATGTTGTCGCGCTTGATGAAGGGGAATTTTTGGGCGGTGCGCTGGAAAACGACGGCGGTTGCGCCCAGTATCGGGCCGATGATGACGGAAAACCAAAGTAATGATGTGTTGATGGAAAGGTTGGCCGGATGATATTGCTGTACGTCGCCCAAGCCGATGCGCGCGACGGCGGTGGCGATGACGGAAGTCAGCAATGCGGCAGCGACGGCTTGCTGCGTCCATACGCCCAGCATGGCTTCGAGGATGAAAAGTGTGGAGGCGAGCGGCACGTTATACACGGCCGCCAAACCTGCACCCGAGGCGCAAGCAATGACCAGCCTTGCGTCGTCTTCGCTCGATCCGAAACGGTTGACACCGACTGAGGCGAAAGCGGCGGTCATTTCGCGCGGCGCAACTTCGCGGCCGAGCGGCGAGCCCAGCCCGACAGTAATGATTTGCAACAGGGCATGGCTGACGGTTTCAAAAAACGGAAAACCGGCAAGCGGATTTTTAACCACGGCTTTGATACCCGGTTGCGGCCTGCCGTAGCGTTTGAGCAACCACCACCCCAAGCCGACCACCACGCCGCAACAGGCCACGACCACGATACGCCGCGCAGGACTTGCCTGCGCTACGCCCTCTCGGAATGAAACGTATAGGCCGTCTGAACCGTAACCGTAGGCAAGATGTTGAATCGTATGCATGATTTCGGTTAATACAATGCCGACCATGCCGCCGATGATGCCGGTAATGATGAGGGCGGCCCAAAGTTTATGCGTTTCTTTCACGGGATTTGACTTGAGGTAGTAGTGGTTTGATCAAAGCGTTTTTCGAGGGAACTATTGTCCGCCCAAGGGATAGTTTTTGGGGGCGACGTGGGTTTTGCCGTTATAAGGGAAAATATATTTCTGATTTTTATAATTTTTCTTTCCTGATACGCCGCTGAGTTTTGCAGTCAGCGCCCATACGCCGGATACGGCAGGACGGCTTTTGTCAAAAGCAATTTTGGCTTCCAGACTGGTATATCTGTCTTTGCAGAGGCGTTTTTCACGCCCTTTCAATTCATCGCAATCGCCAAAATATGCGCCGTTATCGTTACCGCTGATCATGACGCTGTTGCGGATTCGGTTGCTATCATCGGTAAACAGGAAGTTTTGCGAAGTCGTCGTGTCGCCTTGGCCTGTATAACTTGATTCGGCAACATAGCCCCAGTTTTGTGCGCCCACCTGAACAAACTTCCATTCCTTATTCTCCGGCGGCTCGCCCCATGCGCCGATTTTATCTTTTCCGTGCTGTTTGATTGCCCACTTGCCGTCTGTTTTCTCCAAAACAAACAATTCTGCCAGACCGGAAGAAACATGAGCGTCCTGTTTTACTTTTTGTTCCATATCGTAGGCAAAACCTGTGTACAACACATAGCGCGCGGCTTTGCCGTTGCGCGTTACGGTATGATTGGCAACAGGTTTCATGCAATACATAATGTTGTCAGATGCTGTCTCACTGTCTTTCGGCGGCTTGGCGAGCTGGCATTTGTGCGCGGCAAGCGGTCGGTTGTAATACTTGGCAATGACGGCCTGTACAGCGGCTTTGTCGTTATCGGGTGCAGCCGACGTCAAAATAGGGCAGGCAAGCAAAAGCAGGGAGATAATGCGTTTCATAGAAATTTTCCCAAAATGTTTATTGAAAAAAGATACTGCTTACTTCAGGCCGTCTGAAACCGTTTTCAGACGGCCTTTTTGTGTTTGTTGCTGACACGCGCCAACATACCGGCGACAAAAGTGGACGCAATAACAACGGTAATGCCCATCGCAGACATAGCACTTAAATGTTCGCCCAAAATTAACACCGCCATGATAACGCCGATGACAGGCTCAAGCGAAATCAGCAGGCCGGAGACGTTGGCAGGGACTTTGTTCATGCCTTTGTTCCACAACAGATAGGCAAGCCAACTGCAACCGATCCCCATATACAAAATCGACAGCGTACCGCCCCATGACCAGTTGATTTGATAACTGTCTGCCAACACCAGCGAAAACGGCAGACACAATACCGCCGCCACCGCCATGGAAGCCACGGTAAATGCAGGCGCACCGATGCGGGCAATCATCTGCTGGCTCGGTCGTATCACGCCTGCAAAACCCAATCCCGCAAGCAAAATCAGCAAACAGCCGAACCAATCAATCGTGCCGCCTTCTTCTGCACCGCCCATTACCATCATGCCCACGCCGGCAAACGCCACCGCGCCGCAAATCCAGTGGTAAATTTTCGCTTTGTCGCTGAAAAAGAAATGACCGACAAAAACCACCAGCAAGGGTTCCAGCCCGACCATGGTAATCGCGCTGGCGGCAGACGTGTATTTCAAACCGATAAACTGAAGCATCAAAACGACAACGTAGTTGACAAAGGAAATCCATAACAACGGCTTCCACTCGCTCCGCGGAATCCTTCCCAAATGACGGCGGCACGACGGCAGTACCATCAACGCGGCAATCAACAACCGTGCCTCAACCATCAGCGCAGGGTCGATCATCTCGTAAGAATACTTGGCAGCGATAAAAGAGCTGCCCCAAATCAGCAGGGCAAGTATTTGATAGAACATGGTCCGACCTTTTAAAAAGGGTTAATCGTTTCTTCTCTATATTTATTATTCAGACGGCCTGGAGGGTTGGCCTTTTTTATTTTGTCTGCGTCAGAGAATCCAAAAAGTCGAAGAGTTTGGCATTCATTTCACTGAAATCCGCCGCTTCGATTTTATCCGGATGCTGGACATAAGTTTGGGCTTGGCTTTGTTCGGCCACATTTTCGCGTCCGTCCGCCGCAATCAGCAGCCCGACGGCTTCACGGTCAAACTCCAAATGGGCCTGGAAGGCATAATGTTTGGGCGCAAAACGGATAATCTGGCGCGGACAGCCTTTGCTGGTTGCCAACACAACCGCCTTATCCGTCAAACCGGGCATATCGCCGTGCCAATGGCCGGTATTCAGGGTTTTGCCCAACAGGGAAACATGGGCATCCGCCAAACCTTCCGCCGTCAGCTCAATCGGATAAATGCCGATTTCACGCTCAGGGCTGCGTGTGTGGCGCGCGCCGTAGGCAACGGATAAAAGCTGCGCACCCAAACACACGCCGACAATATATTTATCCGCCGCCATCGCCTGACGCATCAGGCGCAGCTCGGATTCGGGGTCGTAATACGAGAATGCCTGCCTGTCTTCATCAGGCGATTGCGGCCCGCCCATCACAATCAAAAAATCTATATCGTCCACATTGTCAGGCAGGGTTTCCCTTTCGTACACTTTGGTTGTACTGATGTTATGTCCGCGCCATTGCGCCCATTTCAAATATGCTCCCGGCACTTCAAATGCCTCGTGCAAGATGAAATGGATATTTAATTTATTCGGATTTTGCATTGTTATTTCTCCTTCGACCGTCAGGACGGATTGCCCTGCCGTATTACAGCATACCGTGCTGTTGTAATTTTTTACGCAGGGTATTGCGGTTCAAACCCAAAATAACGGCCGCTTTAGACTGGTTTCCGCCGCATTGCTCCATCACGCAGGCAAGCATCGGCTTTTCCACTTGATGCAATACCATATCATACACACCGCAAGGTTCCGTACCATCCAAGTCTTTGAAGTATTGTCGTAAGTTTTGTTCAATACATTGCGCAATGTCAGTCGTCGTTTGATTCATCGTGATTGTCTTTCTTTAGATTTGTTTTTAGATGATGAGTCCGTCTGAACATTCAGACGGCGTTTATTTAATTTGATTGAGAAATTTACTCTATTCAATTCTTATTTTTTATCAAAATCTTATACTGCAATAGATTTCTGTAATTTACTATCCCAAAATGCCCGCCATATCCCGTTTTCTTGAGCCAGATAGATAACAAATTCATTATTGGCATGATCGGCAACGTAACGAATGGAATACGGTTTTTCTTCACAATTGACTATCCAAACATGAAATTTCCGTGCTTTTTCCCAAGATTGGCGGTTATATCCTATTTCTTGATACGCTCTAGGAATAGGCGATTGAGCCTCTTTTTCCAGAGAGGTTTGAACCTGATTATCCCATGCGTTCAAACGCTGCAGGATTTCCATACATTGAGCTTCATCCCCTGAGGCAAAATACAGCAGGATATTATGCGCTCCCTCACTTAACTCCAGCTCAACCGTATTACCCTGCTCGTCATAATGCCCTTCATCATTGACCAGCCGACGAGTGGCATCAGCCAATTCCTGTTCCCAATCCACATGTTCGAAACGATTGCGCGGAAACATGGAATCAGCTTGATGCTTTTTAGAAAATATACGTTTAATCAACTGAAACATAGGGTTTCCTGAAACCATCTCCTCACACAACCTACTGCTCAAAGCAAGTAATCTTGCCAACCTTTTCTCCGTCAGGTTCGATTTCTGCTACATTATCTCCATATTTATTACCCCAAAAGAAACGCCCGTTCTACTCATACCAAGGCTTGCCCAGTACATACCAAGCCTTGTCCAAACTGTCACCGGGGCGGATGGTTTCGCATGTTGCTTTATCCTTACCTGCACTCAGCATACAAGCATCATGTTGACGACAATCAGGATTCATGCACCTGCTCTTGTCTTCATTCCAATAGCGATCCATTAATTTACAGGCTATCAGATTGTAGTCATAAGCATAAATACCAAATCCTGTCAGCAACAGCACGGCTATGCCGAAGCGTTTGAACCGTGAGGTCAATTTCATATTTACTTCCCCAAAAGAAAAATGCCGTCTGAAACCCTTTAGCCTTCCCGATAGTGGCATACCCAACGGTCGGTTTTCTCTGAAAGCGTCTCAAGATAGGCGGCAAGGGTGTCGTATTGTGCTGCGGCGCTGTCCAAGCGGTTGATGTCTCGGCGTGTTTGCTCGCCGTTGGGCATTTCATCGATGTACCAGCCGATGTGTTTGCGGGCGATGCGTACGCCGGCCACTTCGCCATAAAATTCATACATAGCGCGGATGTGGTTCAAAATGGTGGCGTTGCATTCTGCCAAGCTTAAGGCCGGCGGCAAAACGCCGTGTTCGGCGTAATGTTTTAAATCACGGAAAAGCCACGGACTGCCTTGTGCGCCGCGCCCTATCATGATGCCGTCTGCGGCGGTTTGCTTGAGGACGGCGGCAGCTTTTTGCGGCGAAGTAATATCGCCGTTGACCCAAACGGGAATGTTCAGACGGCCTTTGGTTTCGGCAATCAGTTCGTAACGCGCTTCACCTTTGTACATCTGCGTACGGGTGCGGCCGTGGATGGCAAGGGCTGCGATGCCTGATTCTTCGGCGATTTTGGCAATGGTCGGCAAATTTTGATGTTCATTGTGCCAGCCCAAACGGGTTTTGAGGGTAACGGGTACGTCCACCGCGTTGACAACGGCTTCCAAGATTTCGGCAACCAAAGGCTCGTTTTGCATCAATGCGCTGCCTGCCTGCACATTACAGACTTTTTTGGCCGGACAGCCCATGTTTATATCAATCACCTGAGCGCCCAAGCCGACGTTATACCGCGCGGCTTCCGCCATCTGCTGCGGATCGCTGCCGGCAATCTGCACGGCCACCACTCCGCCCTCGCCTTCAAAATCGCTGCGGCGCAAAGTTTTTTTGGTATGGCGCAAGCTCGGATCGCTGGTCAGCATTTCGCATACCGCCCACCCTGCGCCAAACTCGCGGCAAATCCGGCGGAACGGTTTGTCCGTAATGCCTGCCATGGGGGCGAGTGCGATGGGGTTGTCAATGAAATAGCCGCCGATGTGCATGATGTGTGCGCCAAATTGAAAGGGCTGAAATTGTACAATTTTTAAGCAATTTTTCCAATTGTATTTACATGTTGCACAATGAAAAAGGCCGTCTGAAACTGAGTTTCAGACGGCCTTTTCAGCCAAAACATTTAAATAAACAACATGACAACCATCCGCACTGCGTCCTGAATCATGGCAATAATCGGCCAAATCAGTTTGGCCAGCAGGCCGGTAAACAACAGGATCAGGATAATCCATGTGCCGTATGGCTCGATTTTACGGAACTGCATGGACTGTTTGGCGTTGAGAAAGGTATCGATAAAAATACCGCCGTCCCAAGGCAAAATCGGAATCAGGCTGAATGCGACCCAAATCGAGTTCACCATCACGCCGTAACCGGCCATCTGCGCCAAGGGCGCTTGATAAGACTCAGGCACATACGCGGCAAGTACGACGACAAAACCCCAGAAGAACGCCAAAATCAGATTGGCTATCGGACCCGAAATCGACACCCAACGCCACGCGCGGCGCGGATCACGGAAATTGCGCGAATCGATGGGCATGGGACGCGCCCAGCCGAACAGAAAACTGCCTATCATCAGACACACCAACGGCACGACAATCGTACCGACAGGATCGATGTGCGGCAGCGGATTGAGCGTCAAACGCCCAAGCTGCTCGCCAGTATGGTCGCCCCAATACCGCGCCGTATAACCGCGTGCCACTTCGCGCACGGTAATGGCCAACAACACGGGCAATACTGCCAGCAGAAATACGCCTAAATCAAAATTTGCAAACATGGTTTTCCTTATCAAACATGCCGTCTGAAAACAGAAAATATCCTTTCAGACGGCCTGAGGCTTTAATCTTCTTCTGTCTTATCCGAATCGAAAGACTCTTTCAGCTCTTCCCAAGTAATGCCTTTACCTTGAGGATTAAATTTGAAGACTGGTTCACTATAAAGTAATGGCGAATATCTTTAATAAAAGGCCTGTCATGCTGAAATTTAACACGCAATACCGATTCCATAAAGGTTTTCAAACGGCATGATTTATTGCTTCTCGCTATCATACCTAATTCAATTGCCCTATCTATTTCAAGCCTAAAGGCCGTCTGAAACTTCAAATCCAGTTTCAGACGGCCTTTGATTTCCTATTTAAAATGCCTCAGCTGTTTTACAGGCTGTAATACATTTCAAATTCCAGCGGATGAGGTGCCATGCGGATACGGCGGACATCTTCCTCTTTAAAGGCAATGTAGCTGTCGATCCAGTCTTTGCTGAATACGCCGCCGCGCAGGAGGAATTCGTGGTCGGCTTTGAGGGCGGCCAGTGCTTCTTCCAAAGAGGCGCAAACGGTAGGCACCAATGCATCTTCTTCCGGAGGTAGGTCGTACAGGTTTTTATCGGCAGGGTCGCCCGGATGGATTTTGTTTTGAATACCGTCCAAACCGGCCATCAACAAAGCGGCAAACGCCAAGTATGGGTTGGCGGTCGGATCAGGGAAACGCGCTTCGATGCGGCGTGCCTTGCTGCTGTTCACGGACGGAATACGGATGGAAGCGGAACGGTTTTTGGCGGAATATGCCAGTTTGGTCGGTGCTTCAAAGTGCGGCACGAGGCGTTTGTAGGAGTTGGTGGACGGATTAGTAATCGCGTTCAGGGCTTTGGCGTGTTTGATGATGCCGCCGATGTAATAAAGGGCGGTATCGGACAAACCGGCATAGCCATCGCCTGAGAACAGGTTTTGACCGTCTTTCCAAATGGATTGGTGAACGTGCATACCGCTGCCGTTGTCGCCCATGATGGGTTTGGGCATGAAGGTAGCGGTTTTGCCGAAGTTGTGGGCGACGTTTTGAATCACGTATTTCATGTCTTGGGTTTGGTCGGCGCGTTTAACCAAAGTGGCAAAACGGGTGCCGATTTCCATTTGGCTGCCGGTACCGACTTCACTGTGGTGCACTTCCACTTCGATGCCGAGTTCTTCCAAAACATTGACCATGGAAGAACGCAGGTCTTGACCGCAGTCAATCGGTGCAACAGGCGCGTAACCGCCTTTGACGGTCGGACGGTGGCCGGTATTTTGACCGTCCATGTGCAGGCCGCTTGACCATGCGCCGCTTTCGGAAGTGATTTCGTAACGGGTTTTGTGCATGTCGGTTTCGAACTCTACGCCGTCGAAGACGAAGAATTCAGGTTCTGGGCCGAAATAGGCGGTGTCGCCGATACCGGAAGATTTCAAATAGGCTTCGGCGCGGCGTGCGATAGAACGAGGGTCGCGGTCATAACCTTGGCCGTCAGCAGGGTCGATAACGTCGCAGGTAAAGACAACGGTGGTATCGTCGTAGAAAGGATCGACGAAAGCTGTAGACGCATCGGGACGCAACTGCATATCGGAAGCCTGAATACCTTTCCAACCGCCGATGGACGAACCGTCAAACGCTTGACCGTTTTCGAACCATTCTTCGGGATCGTCGAGAACGATGCGGGCGGGGATGGTAAAGTGGTGCTGCTTGCCTTTGGTATCGGTAAAGCGCAAATCTACGAAGCGGGCTTCGCTTTCTTCAATCAGTTTTACAGCGTCTTTGATGGACATCTTCAGCTCCTGAGGGATTGGGTTTAAGTTGTTATTCTATCACGGTAAGGCCGTCTGAAATACATCAGGGCACCCGTTTTTACGCAATGAAATATAGTTTCAGACTGTTTAATTGTCAACAATTTTACATTACGCTTTCTTAACATAAAGACCGCTATAATAAGCACTCTTTTCTTTTGTTTTCTCAGACCCATTTTATGAACAACACTCCGCGTTACGCCGTTTTCGGCAACCCCGTCGCCCACAGCAAGTCGCCGCAAATCCATCGGCAGTTTGCCCTTCATGAAGGCATCGACATCGAATATGAGCGCATTTGTGCCGAAATCGGCGGTTTTGCCGAGGCTGTTGCGGCGTTTCGTGCCGAGGGCGGGCAAGGTGCGAATGTAACTGTCCCATTCAAGCAGGAAGCTTTTGCGCTGGCGGACGAGCATTCTGACCGCGCTTTGGCTGCCGGCGCGGTCAATACGCTAGTGTGGTTGGAAGACGGCAGGATACGCGGCGACAATACCGACGGTATCGGTTTGGCCAACGACATCACGCAGGTCAAAAATATTGCCATCGAAGACAAAACCATTTTGCTTTTGGGCGCAGGCGGCGCGGTACGCGGCGTGATTCCTGTTTTGAAAGAACACCGCCCTGCCCGTATCGTCATTGCCAACCGCACCCACGCCAAGGCCGAGGAATTGGCGCGGCTTTTCGGCATTGAAGCCGTCCCGATGTCGGATTTGAACGGCGGTTTTGATATCATCATCAACGGCACATCCGGCGGCTTGAGCGGTCAGCTTCCTGCCGTCAGCCCTGAAATTTTCCGCGGCTGCCGCCTTGCCTACGATATGGTTTACGGCGAAGCGGCTCAGGCGTTTTTGAACTTTGCCCAAAGCAACGGCGCGGCCGAAGTTTCAGACGGCCTGGGCATGCTGGTCGGTCAGGCTGCCGCCTCTTACCATACTTGGCGCGGATTTACGCCCGATATCCGCCCTGTTATCGAATACATGAAAGCCCTGTAACCATGTTCCGCATCATCAAATGGCTGATTGCCCTGCCCATCGGCATCTTCATTTTCTTCAACGCTTATGTGTACGGCAACATCATTACCTACCGCGCCGTCGCGCCCAGCAAAACCGCCTTCATGTCCATGCGCATGAGCCAGTTTGCAAAAGAAGGCCGCGATGTCAAGCTGGATTACCGCTGGGTGCCTTACGACCAAATTTCCGTCAACCTCAAAAAAGCCCTGATTGCTTCCGAAGACGCCAACTTTGCCGAACACAGCGGCTTTGACTGGAACGGCATCAAATACGCCATGAAACGCAATAAGCAAAGCGGCGAAGTCAAAGCCGGCGGTTCGACCATCAGCCAGCAGCTGGCGAAAAACCTGTTTCTCAACGAAAGCCGCAGCTACATCCGCAAAGGCGAAGAAGCGGCAATTACGGCAATGATGGAAGCGGTTACAGACAAAGACCGCATTTTTGAGCTGTATTTAAACTCAATCGAATGGCACTACGGCGTATTCGGCGCGGAAGCGGCGTCCCAGTATTTCTACAAGAAACCTGCCTCTGCCCTCACCCGCCAACAAGCCGCCAAACTCACGGCGCGCGTTCCGGCTCCGCTGTTTTACGCAGACCACCCTAAGAGCAAACGGATGCACAACAAAACCAATATCATCCTGCGCCGCATGGGTTCGGCAGAATTACCTGAAAGCGATATGGATTAATGAAAAAGGCCGTCTGAACATTTCAGACGGCCTTTGTTTTTAGGCTTTCTCTTCCGGCTCCGGTACGTCAAACACTTGGCGCAGGTAAGCGAGGAAGGTGTTGTTGGTGGTCATGGTTTTGCCCGGGGAGTCGGAGAGCTTGGCGACGGATTGGCCGTTACACTCGACGAGCTTCAAAACAATGTTCAAAGGCGTGTGTCCCAAGTCGTTGGTCAGATTGGTACCGATACCGAAACTGGTTTTGAAACGGTCTTTGAAGTATTGGTGCAACGCCCATGAACGCTCAATATCGAGGCCGTCTGAAAAGGTCAGCATTTTGGTGCGGCTGTCGATTTTAAGTTTTTTGTAATGCTCGTAGGCTTTGTCGCCCCAAACATAAGGATCGCCGCTGTCGTGGCGCAGGCCGTCGAAGAGTTTGGCGAAGTACAGGTCGAAATCACGCAAGAAGGCATCCATGCCGACTACGTCGGTCAGGGCGATACCGAGGTCGCCGCGGTATTCATGTACCCAGCTTTCCAGCGCGGCTTTTTGGAAATTACGCAAACGTACGTCCAAGGCTTGGAAGGCTTGGAGGAACTCGTGTGCCATGGTGCCGATGGGTGTGATGCCGAGCTTTTTGGCCAGATAAACGTTGCTGGTACCGCGCACGATGTCGGGAGCGGCTTCCAACAAGGTGCGGATAACGTGTTCCTGCCATGCAAGGGTGTAGCGGCGGCGTGTGCCGAAATCGGAAATAAGGAACGGCGGATCATTCGGATTTTGTGTAGCCGCAATTTCCTTCAGCTGTTGCGCTTTGGCCTGCAAACGGCGCTCGCCTTCTTCGATGACGGCAGGCGTTTCCAAGCGGCGGAAATAGAGTTCGTTGACGATGGCAAGAATAAAAATCTCGAAGAACATCGCCTGTACCATCGGGCCTTCGATGCGGATGTTCAGACGGCCTTGATCGTCAGGGCTGACTTGGACGAAGCGGCGTTGGAGTTGAAAAAGTTCGAGATAATCGACAAAATCGCTTTTGATAAAACGCAGGCTGCGCAGATAGTCGAGTTCGTCATGGGTAAAGCGCAGCTGGCACAGGGCGTTGAGCTCGCGTTCCAAGTCTTCTTGAATATCGGCCAGCGGATACACCATCTCTTTGTTGCGGCAGCGGAATTCGTAGAGGCTGTGGGTTTGCGGGAATTGGTGCAACACGACTTGCAGCATGGTGAATTTGTACAGGTCGGTATCAAGCAGGGATTGGATAATGGGCTGATAAGCAGACATAAGTTTTCTCTGAGTAAACGTGGGCGTTGAGGTATCAATTTTAATGGGAAAGGCCGTCTGAAAGAAACCTTATTCAGACGGCCTTTATCTTATTAATCCAGCTGCGCTACGGAAACCGGCAAAGAGCGGATGGTAGACAACATCGTGCTGGCATCTTTTTGCTGTTTGCGGAACGCGGCCATATTGGTCGGGGTCAATTTCGGCGTCGGCAGGGCGACGGTAGTCGGGTTGACCGGCTGGCCGTTGACGCGTGCTTCGTAGTGCAGGTGCGGGCCGGTCGAACGGCCGGTTGTACCGACAAAACCAATCACTTCGCCGGCGCGGACTCTGCCGTCGGCAGGGCTGAACGCGCTCATGTGGCCGTACAGGGTTTCCACACCGTTGGCATGTCGGATCATCACGGTATTGCCGTAGCCGCCTTTCCAACCTTTGAAAATCACTTCGCCGTCGGCAGCAGCCTTAATAGGCGTACCGGTCGGCGCGGCATAGTCGATACCGGTGTGCATACGAACGGTATGCAAAACCGGATGGACACGGTAGCCAAACGGGGAAGAAATGCGCGTGTATGCAACAGGCTCGGTATTAAAGCCTTCTTTTTGTTGCAGGGACTTACCGTTTTGGTCGTAGTAGCTGCCGCTTTCTTCGTCGCCTTTGCCTTGGCTGTAATAATAGGCTTGGTAGGTTTTGCCGTCTTTAACCACTTCAGCCGCCAAAATATCGCCGACCGCCATTTGTTGGCCGCGGAAATACATGCTGTTGTACAAAAGACGCACGGTATCGCCTTCTTTCAAATCGCTCATATTAAACGAGTCGGCAAAGATTTCTTTGAGCTGGATATACACTTCGGAAGGGATTTCGGCACGGAGCATATCGCCGATGGCGGAAGTGCGGATTTGCACAGAACGCAGGGTCGGCATGGTTTTCATGTCGATTTCGGCATTGGAGATGCGCCATTTACCTTTGACTTTTTCCAAAGCCACCAAGTTGCGTTCCAATTCTTCATCAGTAAAGAATTGAACGTCGGTCACTTGGCCTGAAGAATCGATGCGGATGTTGACGGATTGGTTGGTCCGCAGGTTTTTCATGTCGAGGTTGGCATTGTTTTTCGCCATGATTTGCTTGATGTCTTCTTGGTTGACACCCATACGTGTCAAAACGTCTGCCAAAGAGTCGCCGGCTTGGACGGCTTCTTGCGCCCAATAGCTGGATTGATAGGTATTGGTTTCCACATAAACGGCAGGCAGCTCTTCGGAAATACGCTCGACTTTAAAATCGGTTTGTGCAGGTTGAGGGTCGGTAATGGCGTATGCGGTCATGATGCCTGAAGCCGGCAGCAGAAACGCTAAGAGGGTTGCTTTGAATCGAGTGGAATATTTGTTTTTAATCACGCGTTATCCTTAATGGGGCGGTCTGTTTTTGAGGTTTGCAGAATGCCGGCACATCCGGCCTGCTGCGACCGCCTGCTGGTTTAAACAGTTTTGGGGATAAAGGACTTTGAGTCTTTTTTCCGATCTGAAAATCAGG
The DNA here is from genome assembly GCF_051956955.1 of Neisseria sp. P0021.S005. Classification (NCBI taxonomy): domain Bacteria; kingdom Pseudomonadati; phylum Pseudomonadota; class Betaproteobacteria; order Neisseriales; family Neisseriaceae; genus Neisseria; species Neisseria sp. P0021.S005. Next base: position 18,630 of record NZ_JBQCWY010000011.1, read on the forward strand.
TTTTCATTCGGAATGAATGAGGTCGTGTTTGAGATTGACGTTATTATCAGGGCTATTGTGTTGATTTACACCCTGTTTTTCTGAAATTTACGCCACGCATTTTAGCATGGCAGCCCGTTTTTTCCAAACCGGCCGTCTGAACGGCTCTTTTTGAGTACGTGAGGGCAAGGTTCCGAAACGCATCATTTGTCGCGTAAAATAACGGTTTTTCTATCTATTTGCGCTTATGAAGCTGACCCTCGCCCTCCCCTCACTCAACCGCTTTGCCGACGAATCCGTCCCTGAGCTTGCCTTACCTGCTTTTAACCGTCTTTTGCGTTACGGCACATTACGCAAAGAAACACTCAGGCCGTCTGAATTTTACGGACGCCATTTGTGGGGCGGCAGCCTCATTGCCCAAGTGCAACGTTTACGCCACACAAGCCAAAAACGCACAGCCGCTTTTGCCTCTCCGGTTTGGCAACAGATGGGCATGCACCATGTCAACATTATCAGTGGCGAGTTTATCGGCATCCAAAAAGAGGAGGCGCAACGGTTATGTGCGGACTTGTCGGCGTTTTATCAAGATAAAGATTGGCAATTCGAGCCGCTTTGCGAAAGCATGTGGCTGCTCAGTATGCCGACGATAGAAGATTGGGGGGCGGAATGTGTTTTGGATGTGTGCGGGCAGCCGGAAATGGACGGTCAGGCGCACGGCAAAGATGCGGTGTCTTGGTTGGCCGTGCAGACGGAAATCCAAATGTTTCTCCACTCGCATCCGATTAACCAAGCGCGTGAACAACAAGGATTGCCGGAAATCAACGGTTTGTGGCTGTGGAACGATGCGAACGGCACACAGTCTGCGGATATTGTCGCCTCAGACAGCGCATGGGCGCGTTTTTTAGATACGCCCAAACTCGATGCGCCGTATGATTTGAAGGCTTGGTTTGAGATGGTTCAAGAAACAGGCAGCACAGTTTCAGACGGCCTTATCTTTTTGGACGACTTGGTTTCCACCTTACAGACAGGCGATGTTTGGGCATACAAAGATATTTTGGAAAGCTGGGAAACCCGTTGGTTTTCGCCTTTATGGGACGCACTCGCCTCAGGCCGTCTGAAAACTGTATGCATTACCACAGACGGCGAAAACGGCGGCACGCTGGAAATCGGCCGCCGTTCCAAATGGGCATTTTGGCGCAAAGCTAAAACGTTTAACGGATCGTGGTAAGCGGTTTTAAGCCTCCAACGCCTCCAATTTGGCAGAAATTCTATCCCACACATCCTGCAAAGGAATCGCTTTCAACAAACGTGTCGGATCGTTGGTATCGATACTGTCGGGGTGAGGCAGTTCGGCATAATCGCCGGCATAAATGACTTCGGCCTGCTCGGAATACGGACGCCATTTATCCACCCATGATGCGCCAAACAAAGCGATTTGCGGTTTATCCAAAGCTGCAGCGATGTGCATCGGTGCGGAATCGACACCGACAAACAGCTTGGCGCCCTCAATGGCCGCCGCCAATTCACGCAGGCTCAAACATCCGGACAACACATATACTTTTCTGCCTTCCGGAATATTCAGACGGCCTATAATTTCCTGAAGCATGTATTGTTCGACAGTGTCGGGAGAAGCAGTCAATACGACATTCTGTCCGCTGTTGAGCAGAAGTTGTACGATGGCGGCGTTTTTGCCGTCTTCCCAACATTTGAAATGCCAACGCGCACCCGGGTGCAGTAACACATAATCTTCACCGCTCCACCCCTGCTCACGCAATTTCTGCTGCATGCTTTCCCTTGCATCTTGTGCTACCCAAAGGCGTACCTTCGCATCGGCGACGTCTTCAGGCTGGATAAGCGGCGCAAGGATATTCAATTGGTTTTCAACGATATGATGGCTGGGATCAAGCTCATGGTTGATAAAATCATGACAGAAACGCCACCAAAAACCGTCGCGCTTGATGCAGTCAAAACCCACACTGCAACGGGCGCACAGTTTGGCGATTATTGCCGCGCGCCATTGGTCGGACAGGTTGAAAGCCCAGTCGTAATCGCGCGCCTTCAGCTTAGACAAAAGGTTTTTCTCACACGCCAACTGCTTGAATACGCCTAGCTTCTTCCAATTTCGATCAATGGTCAAAATCTGCGCAATCTGCGGATTATCAGCAATCAGCTGCTCCGTACCGGCATACACCAGCATATCGATTTCGCAATCGGGGAAACGGGTTTTCAGCGCATCGACCACCGGCGTGCTCAAAAGCACATCGCCATGATGGCGCAATTTGATGATCAGAATACGTTTGGGTTGGGCTAAAGACA
>NZ_JBQCWY010000012.1:0-20272 GCF_051956955.1 Neisseria sp. P0021.S005
TCAGCAAGTTAACCCCCTTGGCTGAAACCAACTTTCCGCCTCTGCTGTGTGAAAACGCAGCAGGGCGTTTGTTGCATTCAGACAGCCGACAAATTAAACAGGGTGACATTTTCGTTGCCTGTCAGGGCGAATATACAGACGGCCGCAGCTATATTCCTGCCGCCATTGCCAACGGTGCAACCTTTGTTTTTTGGGATGATGACGGCAAATTTACATGGAATCCCGAATGGAACGTTCCTAATCAAGGCATTAAAGATCTGAAACATCGCGCCGGTATGTTGGCGGCGCAGGTTTACGGTAATGTTTCAGACAGCCTTAAAGTTTGGGGCGTAACCGGTACCAACGGCAAAACCTCTATCACACAATGGCTGGCGCAAGCTGCCGATCTGTTGGGCGAAAAAACCGCCATTATCGGCACAGTCGGCAACGGCTTTTGGGGCACATTGGAAGAAACCACACATACCACACCTGCTCCTGTCGATGTCCAAACCCTGCTCTACCGCTTCCGCCAGCAAGGCGCAACAGCCGCCGCGATGGAAGTTTCCAGCCACGGCCTTGACCAATCGCGCGTCAACGGCGTGCCGTTTCGCAGCGCAATCTTTACCAATCTCACCCGCGACCATCTCGACTATCACGGCACCATGGAAGCCTATGGTGCCATCAAATCGCGCCTGTTCTACTGGCATGGTCTGCAACACGCCATCATCAATGTCGATGATGAATACGGTGCAGAACTCGCAGGCCGTCTGAAAAAAGACTGTCCCGATTTAGCCGTTTATGGCTATGGTTTCAGCGAGCAAGCCGATATCCGCATTACCGATTTCACCGCTTCTTCAGACGGCATGGAAGCCGTATTCCAAACACCATGGGGCGAAGGAAAATGCCGTACCCGTCTGCTCGGACGATTCAACGCGCAAAACCTCGCTGCCTGCATCGCCTTGCTTTGTGCCAACGGTTATCCGATTGATAAAGTATTGGAAGTACTGGCAAAAATCCGTCCCGCTTCAGGCCGCATGGATTGCATTATGAACAGCGGCAAACCTTTGGTCGTTGTCGATTATGCCCACACGCCGGATGCACTGGAAAAAGCACTCTCCACTTTGCAGGAAATCAAACCGCAGGGCGCGGCTTTGTGGTGCGTATTCGGCTGCGGCGGCAACCGAGACTGCGGCAAACGCCCATTGATGGGTGCGGCAGCAGTTCAGGGTGCCGATAAAGTAGTGGTTACCAGCGATAACCCGCGCTTGGAAAATCCTCAAGACATCATCAACGATATTTTGCCTGCTGTATCTAATCCTGAACGTGTCGAAGTTGATCGTGCCGTTGCCATCCGTTATGCGGTTGAGCAGGCTGCCGCTAACGACATCATTCTGATTGCTGGTAAAGGGCATGAAAACTATCAGGATGTACAAGGCGTGAAGCATCATTTCTCCGATTTTGAAATCGCAGAAAAAGCATTGGCAGAGCGCGGTTAAGCCATATCGCAAATGTTCAGACGGCCCGAAACCTTAAGGCCGTCTGAAAAAGATTTAAACATATACAATAAAAGCAATACGACACACGCATTACGGCACGTCAGCCATTAAACCCATCACAGTTGTTTGTTTCGGAAGACTTTTTAATAAGGCCGTCTGAACAACAAGGAGACCGATTTGATGCTGAAAATGCCGACAAAAACCTTATTAATCAGTGCAGCCGTAGTTTTATTTGCAGGCTGTACAACCAAACAACTTCCGCGTCCTACTGCCGAAATCGAGCAGTTGAGGGCGCAACAGCCTCCGGTCGAGCAAAGCCTGCCGAATCCCGTTAAAGGCAAGCGTTTTGACGACACTTGGGGCGCAGCGCGCAGTCAGGGGCGAAGGCATGAAGGTGTGGATATTTTTGCTAAGAAAAACACGCCGATACGCAGTACCACGCCCGGTATCGTCACCAAAATCGGGCGCAACCGATTGGGCGGTAAAGTTATCGGTATTCAAGGGCCGGGTGCGTGGCATTACTATGCCCACCTCAATAAATTTGCCCGTATCCGCCTGTATGAACGAGTAAAAGAAGGACAGGTCATCGGCTATGTCGGTAAAACCGGCAATGCCAGAACCACACCGGCCCACCTGCATTACGGTGTATATCTGCCGAACGGCGCGGTGAATCCGTATCCGCTGATTAATCAGAACAGATAGGCCGTCTGAACAAGATTTGAGAGTATGAACGCAAAGAAATTGGTTAAGGCAACGAATATCGTCGGTATGGTGGCAGTTGTGCTGCTGGTGTACTGGGTATTTGTTCTGATTCTATCCAATGTTTTCGGGCTTAAGGTGTTCCGCGAATACATTACGGAAATTTTCCTGATGAGTATTTTGGGGATTTTTGCCGTGATGGCGGGTGCCTTGATACTGAACATCATGCTGAATTTGACCCGTATTGCCGAGCGAGGACAAGAGGAAGAAAGCAAAGGTGGCCGAAAAACCTTATATTTGTTGTTGGCAGTATTTCCCGTTTTAGCAGCCCTGTTATTTGGCGGAAATTATCTGACTGTTCAGAAAAAACGTCAGATTTTGACTCAATCTCTAGAGCGTATCGTCAAGGATAATCCATCGCAAATCAATGCATTGGCAGATTATCGTTTTGATTTTGCGTATATTAAAAAAGCAGCGTTAATCCTTGAGCTGATGTCGAAGGAAGATTCTGCCTTTAAAGCAGCTACAGTGATTGTGCCGGATACGATCGGTAATAAACAGGTTTATTTGGCTTTCTCAGCTGATTCCCAGTTAAGTGGGATTGATGAGCAGGCACCCAATGCTCGGGGAGTAGGCGATGATAATGGTTTTGTCGTTACTCGGAATGGCAATAAAGAAACAATCAGCAAAACGCAATATCTTTATGCCCCAAATCTGAGCGAGCGTGAATACTTGCAGAGGGTATTTGCTGGACAAACAAATGAAATACGTTATGAGGCAAAAGATGGCAATTACAGCCTTTGCCACCCCTACCGCCAAAACGGTGAAACCATTGTATTGTGTTTTTCCGATTACCAGCAGTACGGGAAAATCGGCAGTTGATAAGAGAAAGTGATTTGTAGTATGAAAAGTTGGTTTTCCAATACATTTCCTGAATATAAAAAATTGCCCAAAAGCGGCAAATTTATGGCATGGCTGACTTTTGTGCAGGGCGTGGTTTGGTTGATTCTGGCATCAATTCAGAGTGTGCAAGGACTGATTAACAGCATAGCATGGGCTGTGTTTTTTGGGATTTTACTTTTCATTTTGGGTATGTTGGCGTTGTCTGCAGCATGGAATGCGTTTAAATTCCGTGAAGTCGGTTTTAAGAGAATGACATATGTGTACATGCCATGCTTATTGCAAATTGCTTTTGCAAGCGATGTATTTTCTTTTGTATTTTATATAGATAGTGTATTGAAACTATGGTTCAGCCTTACGGTAAATAAGCTTTCTGTCGGTGTAAATTTTGCCGCTATTCTTTTTATTGTGCTGGCAGGACGTAATTATCGTCATTTAAAAATGGTTTCCCAAAATACGGATAAAAATGTGGAACCGTTAGAACAAGTAGAACAAGGACAAGAAACACAATCATGAAACCACTAGACCTAAATTTCATCTGTCAAACGCTCGGCCTTCCGGTGCCGTCTGAAAATCAACCCGTTTCGCGTATTGTTACAGACAGCCGCGATATTCAGGAAGGCGACGTATTTTTCGCGCTTGCCGGAGAGCGCTTTGACGCGCATGACTTTGTTGAAGATGTTTTGGCAGCAGGGGCAACGGCAGTTGTGGTTTCGCGCGAAGATTGTGCGGCTTTGAAAGGCGCATTGAAGGTTGACGATACGCTTGCGGCTTTGCAAAAACTGGCGAAGGCGTGGCGTGAAAATGTGAATCCGTTTGTCTTTGGCATTACCGGCTCTTCCGGTAAAACGACGGTTAAAGAGATGTTGGCCTGCGTATTGCGTCATCGATTCGGTAATGAAGCTGTGTTGGCGACTGCCGGCAATTTTAACAATCATATCGGCCTGCCGCTGACTTTGTTGAAACTGAACGAAAAACACCGCTACTCCGTCATTGAAATGGGTATGAACCATTTTGGCGAATTGTCTTTGCTGACCCAAATTGCCGGTCCGAATGTTGCTCTGGTTAATAACGCTTTGCGCGCGCATGTCGGTTGCGGTTTTGATGGCGTCGGCGATATTGCTAAAGCAAAAAGTGAAATCTACGAAGGTTTGCTTTCAGACGGCATTGCGCTGATTCCGTGCGAAGATGCCAATATCGCTACATTTGAAGCTGCTACTGCGCAATTGAATGCTCAGACTTTCGGCGTTGCCAGTGGCGATGTCCATGCAGAAAATATTGAGTTGAAACCGTTGTCCTGCGAATTTGATTTGGTGCGTGGCAATGAACGTGTTGCCGTGGTGTTGCCAGTCCCCGGCCGTCACAATGTGCATAATGCCGTAGCGGCGGCTGCTCTGGCTTTGGCGGCAGGTTTGAGCCTTGCCGAAGTTTCAGACGGCCTGAAAAATTTCAGTAATATCAAAGGTCGTCTGAATATCAAGCAAGGCATTAAAGGCGCGACTTTGATTGACGATACTTATAATGCCAACCCCGACAGTATGAAAGCCGCCATTGATGTGCTCGCTGCTATGCCTGCGCCGCGTATTTTTGTGATGGGCGACATGGGCGAATTGGGTGAGGACGAAGCCGCCGCCATGCACGCCGAAGTTGGCGCGTATGCACGGGATAAAGGCATCGAGGCCGCATATTTTGTCGGCGACAACAGCGTTGAAGCAGCGGAAACGTTTGGCGCGGAAGGTTTGTGGTTTGCTGACAAAGATCCGCTGATTCAAGTGTTGAGCCACGATTTGCCTGAACGCGCTACTGTATTGGTCAAGGGATCACGCTTTATGAAGATGGAAGAAGTGGTCGAGGCACTGACGGATAAAGAGGTTGTCTGAAAATGGAACAGAAAAGGAAACGGCCTATACTGTTGCAGGTTATCGTTGGGATGATGGTAGTGGCAGCAGTTTTATGGCCGGTTGCAGTGTGGCAGTACATCAAAGATGTAGGATTTGAGACAATAAGCGAAGCATACGAAAGCACAAGAGGACGTTGGGGTTGGTTTGAATTTTGGTTAGGAAATTTTCATTTGCTTGTGCAAGTGATATTGATGCTGGTTAGTGCTGTTGGATTATGGAGAGGTAAGGATTGGGCGCGTAGGTTATGGCTGTATACTGTATATCGTCTACAATATGGTCGGTTATTTGGTTTCCCCTAGAATCGGGTTTCCATTGTTGGATGTCATTATTCGCGCTGCAATTTGTTACAGCTTGTTTTGCTTACATCCCAAGGATTATTTTCAGACCCAAGAAAATAAAACTTAAGAAGGCCGTCTGAAATATGAAAAAGATTTTACTATTGACTGGTTTGCTGATTGCCGCGTTTTATGCCGGAATGAAAGTACAGGCATTTATCTATGAAGATACCTGCTTGGATTTAGGCGGCGGAAAGAATCCCGGAAACTATCCGATTTGCGTGGTAGAGAAATAATCTTACTCAATAAGGCCGTCTGAAATTTCAGACGGCATACCGATTTATTTTTAATTGGGCAATAAGCCCACTGTAACAACAAAAACAAAAAAGGAAGCCCCATGTTTTTATGGCTCGCACATTTCAGTAACTGGTTAACCGGCCTGAATATTTTTCAATACACCACATTCCGTGCCGTGATGGCTGCGCTGACTGCTTTGGCGTTTTCTCTATTGCTTGGTCCGTGGACCATCCGCAAGCTGACTGCGCTTAAAGTCGGCCAAGCCGTCCGTACTGACGGCCCTCAAACCCACCTGATCAAAAACGGTACGCCAACCATGGGCGGCTCGCTGATTTTGACCGCTATTACCGTGTCCACAATTTTGTGGGGCAACTGGGCAAATCCTTATATCTGGATTCTCTTAGGCGTCTTGCTTGCTACCGGCGCACTCGGTTTTTACGACGACTGGCGTAAAGTGGTTTATAAAGACCCTAACGGCGTGTCTGCCAAATTCAAAATGGTGTGGCAGTCCAGCGTTGCCATCATCGCCGGTTTGGCGTTGTTCTACCTTGCGACAAATTCTGCCAACAATATCCTGATTGTTCCCTTCTTCAAACAAGTTGCCTTGCCGCTTGGCGTAGTTGGCTTCTTGGTATTGTCCTACCTGACCATCGTCGGCACATCCAATGCCGTTAACCTGACCGACGGATTGGACGGCTTAGCCGCATTCCCCGTTGTACTTGTCGCCGCCGGTCTTGCTATCTTTGCCTATGCCAGCGGCCACTCCCAATTTGCCCAATACCTGCAATTGCCTTACGTTGCCGGCGCAAACGAAGTGGTGATTTTCTGTACCGCCATGTGTGGTGCGTGTCTCGGCTTTTTGTGGTTTAACGCCTATCCGGCACAAGTCTTTATGGGCGACGTCGGCGCGCTCGCGCTTGGTGCGGCGCTCGGTACCGTTGCCGTCATCATCCGCCAAGAATTTGTCCTCGTCATCATGGGCGGCCTGTTTGTTGTTGAAGCCATTTCCGTTATGTTGCAAGTCGGTTGGTACAAACGAACCAAAAAACGCATCTTTCTGATGGCGCCGATTCATCACCATTACGAACAAAAAGGCTGGAAAGAAACCCAAGTCGTTGTCCGCTTCTGGATTATCACCATCGTCTTGGTGCTGATTGGTTTAAGTACCCTCAAAATCCGCTAAATCTCCAAAGGCCGTCTGAAAGTTTCAGACGGCCATTATGTAAGGTAAGCATGCTTGCCTGAATCCTACGTCCCAAAATAAATCCCGCAATAATCCACACAGAAAGTCTCCAAACATGTACCAATCTTTCGGCGGCGCAACCGGCATCCGCACCCTGACCGACCGTTTCTACGACTTAATGGAACTTGAGCCGAAATACCAAGCCTTACGCCAAATGCACGGCGAAGACATGACCCTGATACGCGAAAAGCTCTACGAATTTTTCAGCGGCTGGCTCGGCGGTCCACAACTCTTTGTCGAAAAATACGGCCATCCCCAACTGCGTGCCCGCCATATGCCTTTTGCCGTCAACGTACAAGTCCGCAACGAATGGATCGCCTGCTTTGCCCAAGCCATGAGCGAACTGGACATCGATAAAGCACTTGCCGAGCCGGTTTTAATCCAAGTTTTTGCCATGGCAGATTGGTGTCGTAACCAAAACGAAGACGGTATCGAACCGCCTATGCCGCCAATGGCGGTTGACCCATGGGTGCGCACACCGGAATTGCAGCAGATTTTGAGTAGCTACGGTGTAAACAGATTTTTTGAGGAATTTTCAGATTAAGTCTGTTTGAAAATGCTGCTATGACATTAAAGAATATAAGAGAGAATGTAAAATGAAAAATTGGTTAAGAAAAATAGCAGTTGCTTTGTTTGGATTCGGACAGATGGCTAATACAAGTGATATCCCAAATTTTGCAGAAACAGAGCAAGAAGCCAAACAAGGGAATGCTGCATCCCAATTTAATTTAGGTTTGATGTATTACTTGGGGAAAGGGGCTACCAAAGATTATAAACAGGCAGAACATTGGTTCCGTAGAGCGGCAGAACAGGGGGATGTTGAAGCGCAGAGCAATCTAGGGGGATTATATTATAAGGGACAAGGTGTTGCTCAAGATTATGAGTAAGCCAAATATTGGTTTCAAAAAGCTGCTGCACAAGGCTTTGCTAAAGCTCAGTATGATTTAGGAACAATCTATTTTTTTGGTAAAGGCATTGAACAAGATTATGATCAAGCAGCTCAATGGTATGAAAAGGCGGCAGAACAAGGGTATCTTGATGCCCAATACAATTTAGCCATTATGTATGATAACGGATTAGGTGTCGGTAAAGCTCCTGAGAAGGCGTTCCAATGGTATCGAAAGGCGGCGGAGCAGGGAGATAATCAAGCACAATATACTGTGGCTACAAGGTATATGCATGGTTTAGGCGTGCAAAAAGATTTTAAACAGGCGGTGCTATGGCTACATCGTGCAGCAGATCAAGAAAATATCAAAGCTCAATCAGATCTTGGCGTGGCTTATCATAATGGATTCGGTGTTCGTCAAGATGATAAGCAGGCCTTATATTGGTATCGTAAAGCAGCGGAGCAAGGAAGTTCTGAGGCCCAATACAATTTAGGTGTAATGTATCTAAAAGGGCAAGGTGTACGTCAAAGTAAAATAGTTGCTAAAGAATGGTTTAAGAAGGCTTGTGCTAATGGAGACAAGCAAAGTTGTGATGCTTATCAAAAATTGGATTAGGCAGGATATTAAATTTTGCTAAGGGCCGTCTGAAAAACTAGGATAAAACAGAAATAATAATTTGAATGTAATGGATTTTAAAATGAAGGTTTCGGTGAAAAAAATAATAATGGGTGTGATGGCTTGCTTTGGGTTAGGGCAGGCAGCTTTAGCTGAAAGTATTCCGGATTTTAAGAATATGCTGAGAGCTGCGGAGCAAGGAGATCCAGAAGCTCAATTAAGTATTGGAGCAATGTATGCGAATGGACAGGGTATTAGTCAAGACAACAGGCTAGCAGTGCAGTGGTTTCGTAAGGCAGCAGAGCAAGAGAATGCTAAAGCTCAATTTAACTTGGGTGTAATGTATCAGCTGGGGCAAGGTGTTGGTCAAGATTATGTACAGGCGGCAGAATGGTATCGTAAGGCTGCCGAACAGGGTGATACTGGAGCTCAAAATAATTTGGGTATGTTGTATCAAAATGGGCAAGGTGTTAGTCAAGACTATGCTCAGGCTGCGGAATGGTTTTATAGGGCTGCGAATCAGGAAAATACAGATGCTCAGTTAAATTTGGGTATGCTGTATGCTAATGGGCAAGGTGTTGGCAAAGACTATGAGAAGGCGTTGAAATGGTTTCGTAGAGCGGCTGGTCATGGAGATGCCATAGGTCAGTATAATTTAGGTGTGGCATATGCTAACGGGGAAGGAGTGCATCAGGATTACATACAGGCTATAGGATGGTATCGTAAAGCTGCGGAACAAGGGAATGTAGATGCACAATATAATTTAGGCGATATGTATGCGAGTGGGGAAGGTGTACGTCAAGATTATGTAGAGGCGATTAAGTGGTACAGAAAGGCAGCAGAGCAGGGAGATGCTCAAGCTCAATTTAATTTGGGCATGATGTACCTTCAAGGGCAAGGAGTCCGTCAAGACAATGCACAGGCAGTGCAGTGGTTTGGCAGGGCGGCAGAACAAGGGCATGCTAAAGCCCAATATAATTTGGGTGTAATGTATGCCAATGGGCAAGGAATTCGTCAAGATGATGTACAGGCGGTGAGGTGGTATCACAAGGCTGCAGAACAAGGTGTTGCTCAAGCGCAATTCAATTTGGGTATAATGTATGATCAAGGGCAAGGAGTTCGTCAAGATGATGCACAGGCAGTGCATTGGTATCGTAAGGCGGCAGAGCAAGGATATGCAGAAGCCCAATATAATTTTGGTGTGATGTATGCCAACGGAGAAGGTGTTCGTCAGAATTATAAGATTGCCAAAGATTGGTTTGGTAAGGCTTGTGATAATGGATTGCAACGAGGTTGCGATGCTTACCGAGAATTGAATCAGAAAGGATATTGAATCCTTATTCAAAGGCCGTCTGAAAAACTTAGGACAAAACCAAAATGACTTTTCAAAATAAAAAAATCCTCGTCGCCGGACTAGGCGGCACGGGCATTTCTATGATTGCCTACCTGCGCAAAAACGGCGCGGAGGTTGCCGCGTATGATGCGGAGCTGAAACCGGAGCGCGTGTCGCAAATCGGTAAGATGTTTGACGGGCTGGTGTTTTATACGGGCCGTCTGAAAGATGCGTTGGATAATGGTTTCGATATTTTGGCGCTCAGTCCCGGCATCAGCGAGCGTCAGCCAGATATCGAGGCGTTCAAGCAAAACGGTGGGCGCGTGTTGGGCGATATCGAATTGCTGGCGGGCATTGTGAACCGCCGCGGCGACAAGGTGATTGCGATTACCGGCAGCAACGGCAAAACGACGGTAACGAGCTTGGTCGGCTATCTCTGCATCAAGTGCGGGCTGGATACTGTCATCGCGGGCAATATCGGCACGCCGGTTTTGGAAGCGGAATTGCAGCGCGAAGGCAAAAAGGCGGACGTGTGGGTGTTGGAGCTTTCCAGCTTCCAACTGGAAAACACTGAAAGCCTGCGCCCGACTGCGGCGACGGTGCTGAACATTTCCGAAGACCATCTCGACCGCTACGACGACTTGCTCGACTACGCGCATACCAAAGCCAAGATTTTCCGTGGCGATGGCGTGCAGGTTTTAAATTCAGACGACGTGTTCTGCCGCGCCATGAAGCGTGCCGGGCGCGAGGTGAAATGGTTTTCATTGGAGCACCAAGCCGATTTTTGGTTGGAACGCGAGACAGGCCGACTGAAACAAGGCAATGAAGATTTGATTGCCACGCAAGACATTCCGTTGCAAGGTTTGCACAACGCCGCCAATGTGATGGCTGCCGTAGCTTTGTGTGAGGCTATCGGTTTGCCGCGAAATGAATTGCTCGAACACGTTAAAACCTTCCAAGGCCTGCCGCACCGCGTGGAAAAAATCGGCGAGAAAAACGGCGTGGTGTTTATCGACGACAGCAAAGGCACGAATGTCGGCGCGACCGCCGCCGCGATTGCCGGTTTGCAAAATCCGCTCTTCGTGATTTTGGGCGGCATGGGCAAAGGGCAGGACTTCACGCCCCTGCGCGATGCGCTTGCCGGCAAGGCAAAAGGTGTGTTCTTGATTGGTGTCGATGCGCCGCAAATCCGCCGCGATTTGGACGGCTGCGGCTTGAATATGACCGACTGCGCCACTTTGGAAGAAGCCGTTCAAACGGCATACGCCCAAGCCGAAGCGGGCGATATCGTGTTGCTCAGCCCGGCTTGTGCGAGCTTTGATATGTTTAAAGGCTATGCGCACCGTTCGGAAGTGTTTATTGAAGCGTTTAAGGCTTTGTAAGGCCGTCTGAAAGATGAAAAGAGGGTTGGTTTTACCGTAAACCTTGTGTGTCATTGTCTCAAAGGTCGTCTGAAAACGTTAAGGCAGTTTCAGACGACCTTTTTGCAGCAACGGTAAACTTGTTCCTTGCCTTTATCCGGTGTTACTGTTTCTTAAAATTTGCCTATGCGGGCAAACGGCGAGGCGGCGGGCAGCTATGCCTGACCGACAAAACGTGTGTTTATCAATCCGAAAGGAAAACCCATGAATTTTCAAGACTACATCCGTTACGATGCCGTCGGTTTGGCAGAGCTGATCCGTAAAAAAGAAGTCTCCGCCGATGAAGTGTTGCAGGCTGCTTTAAACCGCTTGGATGAAGTCAATCCCAAGCTCAATCTGTTGGCGCACGATTTGCGCGAACGCGCGGCGGCGTGGCAGGGGTCGTCTGAAAATGCCGATACGCCGCTGGCGGGCGTACCGTTTTTGCTCAAAGACTTGCTGGCGGATTGGGAAGGCGCGCCGACATGGTCGGGTTCGCGTATGATGCAGCATTACATTGCCAAACAAAACAGCGATTTGACCCAAGCCTATCTCGATGCGGGGCTGCGCGTGTTCGGCAAAACCACTACGCCCGAATGGGGCGCGTATCCCGTTACCGAAACCGAAATTTACGGCATCACGCGCAATCCGTGGCATTTGGATTACACCGCGGGCGGCAGCAGCGGAGGCGCGGCGGCGGCAGTGGCTTCGGGCGTCGTACCCGCAGCGCACGGCAGCGACGGTGGCGGCTCCATTCGCTTACCCGCGCACAACTGCGGCGTGTTCGGGCTGAAACCCACGCGCGGCCGCAGCAGTTACGCGCCGAACGCATCGGAGGCATGGCAAGGTTTGGTATGCGACCATGTGTTGACCCGCAGTGTACGCGACAGCGCGGTTTTGCTGGACATCGCCGCCCAAACCCAAGCCCGCGCCCTGTATGCTTGCCCGCCGCTGCCCGAAAACGGTTTTGCAGGCAGCCTGAAACAAGAAACAGGTCGTCTGAAAATAGCTTTTTGGAAACAGGCATGGTTTGGCGGTGGCAACGACGAAGGCACGGAAGCCGCGTTCGCCCATAGTTTGAAACTGATGCAAGACGCGGGACACAAATTGGAAGAAGCCACGCCCGATTTTGCGCCGCCTGAACAGCTCAACCGAGCCGCCCGCATCATCGTCATGGGCGAAACGGCAAAACTGTTCTACCAATATCAATACGAAACCGGACAAAAACTGCCGCACTGCCTGCTTGAGCCGACAACGTGGGCAATGATTGTGCAGGGTCGGCAAATCAGTGCGGGCGAAATGGCATGGGCGCGCGACGTGATGCTGGCGCAGGAACGTGCCGCCAAAGCATTTTTCACACGCTACGACGTGTTGATGACGCCCGTCTGCCCGCGCACCACGCCGAAAATCGGCGAAATGATGCCGCCGCCCGCCGCACAAAAAGCCATGCGCCTGCTGTTCGGCACGCTGCGCTTGGGTTTTCTGTTGAAAAACAACCCGTTTTTAGAAAAAGAAGCCGCCACGACGCTGCAATACGTCGGTTATACGTCGCCGCTGAACATGAGCGGCAACCCCGCCATGAGCGTGCCGCTTTACCGGCATAACGGGCTGCCTGTCGGTACCCAGTTCGCCGCCGCACACGGGCGCGAAGACACGCTGCTTAGCCTCGCCGCGCAGTTGGAACAGATACAGCCGTGGGCGGAAATACCGCAGTTGGCGTAGGGTTTGCATGGGATAAAAAGTAGCCTATTTCCTGAAGAAAAGATTTATACAAGGCTATCTGAAAACATAAAAGCGATTTCAGACGACCTTTTGCCGATATCAAAGGGTAGGGGAGGGCGCAAAGAACGTCAGAATCCGACATCTTTAAAGAATCTGAATTGTTGGTTTGGAAATAAACCTTTAAAATAACGTTAATTCATTTTTTCAGACGGCCTCTTGCCCATTTGCAGGCCGTCTGAATATTTTATTCAAGCCGTTACGGATGTTTTCATGATTAGTCTTTCCAAAATGCTTGACCGGCCGATTGCGCGCGATGGTCGGAAGTTTGATGTTTCTCTCTTGTGGATGGTCGTCTTAATGACGGTCTTCAGCCTGATTATGATTTATTCGGCTTCTATTGCGTATGCAGCATCGGAAGGGGGCAGCCAGTTTTCTTTTGTGTCCAAACAGGCAATGTTTATCCTGTTTACAGTGGCTATATGCTTGCCGCTTTTCCTGCTGAAGATGAGTTTCTGGCGGCGGATTATTCCGTTTTATTTTGCTGTTTCAGGTTTGCTGTTGTTGCTGGTTTTGTTTGTCGGCCGTGAGATTAATGGCGCGACGCGCTGGATTCATATCGGGCCGCTCAACTTGCAACCGACTGAATTTTTCAAATTGGCAACGGTTTTGTATTTGTCCAGCCTGTTTACGCGCCGTGAAGAAATGTTGCGCGATTTGGATTCTTTGGGTTGGTCGTCTTTGTTTACCGGTATTGGCGATTTGGTGTGCAGCCCTTTTAAAAGTGACGCGTGGGTAAGGGTAAAGGAACGCTTCCGCAAGTTTAAGACTTTGATTCTGCCGATTATGTTGGTGGCGGTCGGTTTGGTTTTGATTATGGGTCAGCCGGACTTTGGCTCGTTTGTCGTGATTGTCGTGATTACCATGGGTATGCTGTTTTTGGCAGGTTTTCCGTGGAAGTATTTTGCCGTATTGGTGGCGACCGTTGTGAGCGGTATGGGCTTGTTGATTTTGGCCGCACCTTACCGTATGGCGCGTGTGGCGGCGTTTTTGGACCCTTGGAGCGATCCTTTGGGTAAAGGCTATCAGCTGACGCATTCCTTGATGGCGATTGCGCGCGGCGGCTGGTTTGGCGAGGGCTTGGGTGCAAGTTTGGAAAAACGTTTCTACCTGCCTGAAGCGCATACGGACTTTATTTTTGCCGTTATCGGTGAAGAATTTGGCTTTGTCGGGATGCTGGTTTTGGTGTTCTGCTACGGCTGGCTGGTGTGGCGCGCGTTTTCCATCGGCAAGCAGGCGCGTGATTCGGGCTTGATGTTCAGCGCGTATATTGCCAACGGTATCGGTATTTGGATTGGTATTCAAAGTTTCTTCAATATCGGTGTAAACATCGGTATCCTGCCTACTAAAGGTCTGACTTTGCCGTTTATGTCTTACGGCGGTTCGGCTGTCTTTATCATGCTGGTGTGCGTTACTTTGTTATTGCGCATTGATTATGAAAACCGCCAAAAAATGCGCGGTTATTCGGTGGAGTAAAACCATGAGCGGTAAAACTTTTATGCTGATGGCCGGCGGTACGGGCGGCCATATTTTCCCTGCATTGGCGGTTGCCGAGTCGCTGCAAAAGCACGGCCATCATGTGATTTGGCTGGGCAGTCAGGATTCGATGGAAGAGCGTATCGTGCCGCAATACGGCATACGCTTGGAAACGCTGGCCATTAAAGGTATTCGTGGCAACGGTATTAAGCGCAAGCTGATGTTGCCGTTTACGCTGTATAAAACCGTCCGTGCGGCGCAGCAGATTATTAAGAAACACCGTGTCGAGTGTGTTATCGGTTTTGGCGGTTTCGTTACCTTCCCCGGCGGTTTGGCGGCAAAACTGTGCGGTGTGCCGATTGTGATTCACGAGCAAAATGCCGTGGCAGGTTTGTCCAACCGCCAACTGTCGCGCTGGGCGAAACGGGTGTTATACGCTTTCCCGAAAGCGTTCAGTCACGAAGGCGGTTTGGTCGGCAACCCCGTCCGCGCGGATATTGCCAACCTGCCTGAGCCTGCCGAACGCTTCCAAGGGCGTGAAGGTCGTCTGAAAATCTTGGTGGTCGGCGGCAGTTTGGGTGCGGATGTGTTGAACAAAACCGTTCCGCAAGCTTTGGCATTATTGCCTGAGGCTGCCCGTCCGCAAATGTATCATCAGTCCGGCCGCAATAAATTGGGTAACCTGCAGGCGGATTATGATGCATTGGGTGTGCAAGCCGAGTGCGTTGAATTTATTACCGATATGGTATCTGCCTACCGCGATGCCGATTTGGTGATTTGCCGTGCCGGCGCGCTGACGATTGCCGAGTTGACGGCTGCAGGTTTGGGTGCATTGCTGGTGCCATATCCGCACGCAGTGGACGATCATCAAACAGCCAATGCGCGCTTTATGGTGCAGGCCGAAGCTGGTTTGCTGCTGCCGCAAACCCAACTGACGGCAGAAAAACTGGCCGAAATCCTCGGCGGATTAAACCGTGAAAAATGCCTGAAATGGGCGAAAAATGCCCGTACGCTGGCGTTGCCGCACAGCGCGGACGATGTGGTGGAAGTTGCCATCTCTTGTACCGAATAAGCAGGCAGACTTCGATTCAAGGCCGTCTGAAAAGTTGATTAACGGCGTTTCAGACGGCCTTTATTGCTTTTGTTAAAATTCCTTTACAATAAAAGCATAGCGCAGAAGCGGATAGCCCTTTAAAATAACGCCTTTACGCACTAAAAACCAACCGGAACGCAACGTTATGATGAAAAATCGAGTGACCAACATCCATTTTGTCGGAATCGGCGGCGTCGGCATGAGCGGTATTGCCGAAGTTTTACACAATTTGGGCTTTAAAGTTTCCGGTTCGGATCAGGCGCGTAATGCCGTTACCGAGCATTTGAGCGCTCTCGGCATCCAAGTTTACCCAGGTCATACTGCCGAACACGTCAATGGCGCCGACGTGGTTGTTACCTCTACTGCGGTCAAAAAAGACAATCCTGAGGTTGTTGCCGCATTGGAACAGCAGATTCCCGTGATTCCGCGCGCGCTGATGTTGGCAGAGTTGATGCGCTTCCGCGATGGTATCGCCATTGCCGGTACGCACGGCAAAACCACAACCACCAGCCTGACCGCTTCTATTCTCGGCGCGGCAGGACTTGACCCGACTTTCGTTATCGGCGGCAAGCTCAACGCCGCTGGTACCAACGCCCGTTTGGGTAAAGGCGAATACATTGTTGCCGAAGCCGACGAATCCGATGCCTCTTTCCTGTATCTGACGCCGATTATGTCCGTCGTGACCAATATCGACGAAGACCACATGGACACTTACGGCCACAGCGTTGAGAAACTGCATCAGGCGTTTGTCGATTTTATCCACCGTATGCCGTTCTACGGCAAAGCCTTTCTGTGTATCGACAGCGAACACGTCCGCGCGATTTTACCGAAAATTAGCAAACCTTACGCCACTTACGGCTTGGACGATACTGCCGATATCTATGCGACCAATATTGAAAACGTCGGCGCGCAAATGAAATTTACCGTTCATGTTCAAATGAAAGGACACGAGCAAGAGCCGTTTGAAGTTGTTTTGAATATGCCCGGCCGCCACAACGTCCTCAATGCGTTGGCGGCTATCGGCGTTGCGCTGGAAGTTGGCGCATCGGTTGAAGCCATTCAAAAAGGCTTGCTCGGCTTTGAAGGTGTCGGTCGCCGCTTCCAAAAATATGGCGACATTAAATTACCAAACGGCGGAACTGCTTTGCTGGTGGACGATTATGGCCATCATCCTGTTGAAATGGCAGCAACCCTTTCCGCTGCGCGCGGTGCATACCCTGAAAAACGTTTGGTCTTGGCTTTCCAACCACACCGCTATACCCGCACACGTGATTTGTTCGAAGATTTCACCAAAGTCCTCAATACCGTTGATGCGCTGGTGTTGACCGAAGTTTATGCCGCAGGCGAAGAGCCGATTGCCGCAGCCGATTCCCGCGCCTTGGCACGCGCCATCCGCATATTGGGCAAACTTGAGCCGATTTACTGCGAAAACGTTGCCGACTTGCCGCAAATGCTGCTGAATGTTTTGCAGGACGGCGATGTTGTGTTGAATATGGGTGCCGGCAGCATCAACCGCGTTCCGTCTGCATTGGTGGAATTGTCGAAACAATCATAATAAACGGGCATATTGGTCTTTGAGGGCAGATAGGTCGTCTGAACAATATTCAGACGGCCTGTATCAGTATTTAAGAAAGTGGAAATTATGCAGAATTTTGGCAAAGTGGCCGTGTTGATGGGCGGCTTCTCTAGCGAGCGCGAAGTTTCTCTGGACAGCGGCGCCGCTATTTTGGCTGCCTTGAAAAGCAAAGGCGTCGATGCCCATGCGTTCGACCCCAAAGAAACTCCGTTGTCTGAATTGAAAACACAAGGTTTTCAGACGGCCTTCAATATTCTGCACGGTACTTTCGGCGAAGATGGCGCGGTTCAAGGCGCGTTGGAACTGATGGGTATTCCTTACACCGGCAGTGGTGTGGCCGCTTCCGCGCTGGGTATGGACAAATACCGCTGCAAACTGATTTGGCAGGCCGTGGGTTTGCCTGTTCCTGAGTTTGCTGTATTGCATGACGACAGCGACTTTGATGCTGTTGAAGAAAAATTGGGCCTGCCGATGTTTGTGAAACCTGCCGCGGAAGGCAGCAGCGTCGGTGTGGTAAAAGTAAAAGAAAAAGGCCGTCTGAAAAGCGTTTACGAAGAATTGAAACATTTGCAGGGTGAAATTATTGCCGAACGCTTTATCGGAGGCGGCGAGTATTCTTGCCCGGTATTGAACGGCAAAGGCCTGCCGAGCATTCATATTATTCCAGCTACTGAGTTTTACGACTACGAGGCTAAATACAACCGCGACGATACGGTTTATCAATGCCCGTCGGAAGATTTGAGTGAGGATGAGGAAAACCTGATGCGCGAACTGGCCGTGCGTGGCGCGCAGGCGATTGGTGCGGACGGTTGTTCGCGCGTGGACTTCCTAAAAGATACGGACGGTAAGCTGTATCTTTTGGAAATCAATACCTTGCCCGGTATGACCAGCCACAGTTTGGTGCCAAAATCTGCAGCCCATACCGGCGTAGATTTTGCTGATTTATGTATTGAGATTTTGAAGACCGCTCATGTGGGATGATGCAGGCGCATTGGGTCGGCTGACCCGCCGGCTATTGGTGCTGATGACCTTTCTACTGATAGGTTCGGGCATAGCTTGGCTTTACAATTCCAAATATTTTCCTGTGAAACAGATTGCCATTCAGGGTAAGCTGAAATATGCTTCCAACAAAGAATTGCAAACCGTTGCACGAGAGCATATCAGGGGTAATATGTTCCGCGCCGATATTGATTCGGCGCAGGCCGCTTTTCAGGAATTGCCTTGGATTGACTCGGCAATGGTACGCCGCCGTTTTCCGGAAACCGTGGAAATTATCCTGACCGAGCGTGTGCCGGTTGCGCATTGGCGCGCTGGCGGCTTGGTGGACAGTAAGGGCAATGTGTTTGCCGCAAGTCTGAAACAGGACCTGCCTATATTTGAAGGGCAGCAGGGGACAGGCAAAGACATGGTCAAACATTATGCGGACTTTTCCGGTATTTTGAGTCCGTTGAAACTGACTATCAAAGAATTGATCTACACGCCGCGGTCGGCATGGTTGCTTGTATTGAACAACGGCATTACCGTGCGCTTGGGGCGTGAAAACGAAATCAAACGTTTGCAGCAGTTTGTCCAGATTTGGCCATCGCTGCTGCGTAAAAAACAAAGTCGTATCGAGTATGTCGATATGCGTTATAAGGATGGTTTTTCAGTCCGTTACAGGCCGTCTGAAAACCCTTCCGAGAGTGAATAGCCGATTAGACGTGAAGCAATCTTGTTTCAAAAATAATCAAACCGTCAGTCAGACAACATAGCGAACGAGCAATTATGGAACAACAACAAAATAAATATATCAGTGCCTTAGACATTGGTACGTCCAAGGTCATCGCCTTAATCGGCGAGATTCGGGAAGATAACGAAATCCACATTGTTGGCTTGGGTCAAAGCCCTTCACGCGGCCTGCGTGCAGGTATGGTGACCAATATCGACGCTACCGCGCAAGCCATTCGTCAGGCGGTAGAAGATGCCGAGCTGATGGCAGATACCAAAATTTCCCACGTTGTCACCGGTATTGCCGGTAACCATATCCGCAGCCTGAATTCACAAGGCGTGGTCAAAATTAAAGATGGCGAAGTATCGCAAGCCGACATCGATCGTGCCATCGAAACAGCCAAAGCCATCAATATTCCGCCTGATCACAATATCTTACATACCGTGGTTCAAGAGTACATCATCGACAACCAACCCGGTGTGAAAGAGCCTATCGGCATGAGCGGCGTGCGTTTGGATACCCGTGTACACATCATCACCGGTGCGAACACTGCTTTGCAAAATATCCAAAAATGTATCCAACGTTGCGGCCTGCAAATGGATCAAATCATGCTTCAGCCTTTGGCAAGCGGTCACGCCGTTTTGACTGAAGACGAAAAAGATTTGGGCGTGTGCGTCATCGATATCGGTGGCGGTACAACCGACATCGCGGTTTATACCAATGGCGCCATCCGTCATACTGCGGTTATTCCTGTTGCCGGCGATTTGATTACCAAAGACTTGGCTCAAGCCTTGCGTACGCCGCACAGTGCAGCCGAGTACATCAAAATCCATTACGGTGCTGCTATTCCGACTATGGACGGCTTGGATGAAATGATTGAAGTTCCTAGTGTTGGCGACCGTCAATCACGTCAAATTTCACGTCGTGTATTGGCTGAAATCATCGGCCCGCGTGTAGAAGAAATTTTGGAGTTGACGCTGAACGAATTGCGCCGCTCCGGTTTCCCAGAAGAAGTGCTGACTTCCGGTATCGTTTTGACCGGCGGTGCTTCTATGTTGACCGGTATTGTTGAGTTGGCGGAAGAAGTCTTCAACCTGCCGGCGCGTATCGGTGTTCCACAAGAAATGGGCGGCGTATCCGAGCGTATTCGTAATCCACGCTATTCAACAGCGATCGGCCTGCTTCAGACGGCCTATGCTGCCGAAGAGGGTGAGCAAACCAGCCGAACCGGTGCGATTGCACTGAATGATTCAGGCAAAAAAATGGGTCTGTGGGAAAAAATCCAAAGATTCTTCAGAGATAATTTCTGATAAAAGTTTTCAGGGCAGGCGGTGCAGCAACCGTTTGTCCTGAATATTTAAGTGGAATTAAACAGTTTTAAATAATTGCCAAGTGAATAATTTAAAACTTGTATATTTTCTGTTAAAAAATGTAGTAAAAATATAACGCCGACAGCCGAATGGTAAGAAGATTTTTGCCAGTATCTGAATACTTCTTATATAATACGGATAATGAGTTATTTTTGAACCGTCCTTATAAAGCGGGGCGCGGAGGATTATTGAATGGAATTTGTTTACGACGTAGCAGAATCAGCAACGAGCCCTGCTGTTATTAA
>NZ_JBQCWY010000013.1:0-19990 GCF_051956955.1 Neisseria sp. P0021.S005
ACATTGACGACAGAGTCTTGGGTGTTTTGGATAATATGACGGACAACGGCAGAACCGATAAAGCCCGCGCCGCCGGTAACAAGGATTTTTTTCATAAGTTTCAGAGGATAGTCAAAATAATATAAACGGATTATAGCAGACAGAAAGTGTGTTTTTCAGATAAAGAGGCCGTCTGAAAACATCTCTTTCAGACGGCCTGTATCAGGTCAACTTAATCGTCGTAGCCATTTGGATTGTTGCTGACCCAACGCCATGAGTCTTCCATCATCTGCGCCAAATCGCGTTTGGTTTCCCAACCGGTCTGCGCTTTGGTGTAGGCGGGATCGGCGTAGAAACAGGCCAAATCGCCATCACGACGCGGTTTGATTTGGAACGGAATGGTCAAACCGGAGGCTGCCTCAAAGGCACGGATGATTTCCAATACCGAATAAGCACGTCCCGAACCCAAATTAAACAGGTGTACACCCGAAACATCGCTTTTCGCCTGCATTGCCGCCACATGGCCTTCCGCCAAATCCATCACATGGATATAGTCGCGCATACCCGTACCGTCTGGGGTAGGATAGTCATCGCCGAAAACCGACAATTGCGGCAGCTTGCCTGAAGCCACTTGGCAGATATAAGGCAGCAGATTGTTTGGGATACCGTTTGGCTGCTCGCCGATCAAACCGCTTTCATGTGCACCGATAGGGTTGAAATAGCGCAACAAAATCACGCTCCAACGCGGATCGGCCTTTTGGATATCCGTCAAAATGCGCTCCACCATAGACTTAGACGTGCCGTAAGGGCTGGTCGTATCCCCCGGTTGCATATCTTCCGTATAAGGTACTTTACCCGGATCGCCGTAAACCGTAGCAGATGAGCTGAACGCAATCTTAAATACGCCGGCACGCGCCATTTCTTCAGCCAAAACCAAACTGCCCGACACATTGTTGTCATAGTATTTCATTGGTTTGGCCACGCTTTCACCGACTGCCTTCAAGCCGGCAAAATGGATGACAGCATCAATATCGTGTTCCGCAAAGATTTGACGCAACACTTCACGATTACGGATATCCCCTTGGTAAAAAGGCACAGACTTGCCGGTAATCTTTTCCAAGCGCGGGAGGATGTTGGCAGACGAATTGCACAAATTGTCCAAAATCACGGCATTAAAGCCTGATTTCAACAGGGAAACAACGGTATGAGAACCGATAAAACCGGTACCGCCGGTGATAAGAATAGTCATTGGTTTTCCTTAATTAAAATTGTGTTTGGAAGTCGTGAAATCGGTTGGCTGAAAATACAAACACGCTTTCAGATGGCCTGGTGTAAGTGTTGTCAAAGAGGGATTGCTTTATTTGGATATTGTATATTTAGTTACCTGAAAAGTAAAAAAATATGGGATAATCACAGTGTTATGCACAGAGTGCAAAGCGTTATCATTTCAATTTTAATAAAAGGATCTTACCATGTCAGTATCTAACGAAGTTTTGGCGTTGATTTCACAAGTTGCACAAAAACAAGTGTCAGCAAATGAAGAATTGTTGTCTACAGGACTTATTGATTCTGTGAGCGCAATGGATTTGGTTATGGCCATCAAACAAAAATTTGATGTTGATTTGCCGTTTGAGCAACTGGTTGATATTTTGGCAAACTCAGCCAATATCATTCAATATGTTGAAAATAATTACAAAGGCTAAATCATGAAACAATTAAATGAATTCCAAAATCTTGATGATTTTTTGGAATACCGTTTCAGCCAAACTTCGGGAAAAGCGTTAGTTAATGATACTCAAGAATGTTCTTGGGAAGAGTTGCGCGTAAAAATAGCCGCATTTATCGAGGCTTACAAAAGCATAGCAGATATTACCAAAAACATTCCTCTGGTGTTGCACGGCCATAAAGAAATTGATTTTGCAGTGGCAATTTATGCCTGCTTATTAAACAAAATCCCTTTTATTCCGGTGGATAGTATTTATCCTGAAAGCCGTCTGAACAATATCTGCCAACTGTCGAAAGCACGCTTTGTATACCGTTCGGCAACGCAAACTTTTGAAAAGCAGACTGACGAAGAAGTAGAGCTGGCTGAAAAAGATTTGGCTTACATCATGTTTACTTCAGGAACAACCGGCGCACCTAAGGGTGTGCAAATCGGTCGTGAAGCCGTGTTTAACCTGATGAAATGGATGAAAGAGCAGCTTAATTTAGCCGCACCTAATGTATTCATGAATCAGGCTCCGTTTGCGTTTGATTTGTCAATGTACGAAATCTTTGGCAACTTGGCTTACGGCGGTTGCATTGTCATGAACAGTCGTGATGCTATTTCTAATCCTGCCACCTGGATTGATTTTTTGGCCAAACAACAAATTACTACCTGGGTTTCCACGCCTTCTTTTGCCATGCAGCAGCTGCTTAACCCTAAATGTAGTCAAGCTACTTTACCGAGTTTGAAAGAATTTTTGTTCTGCGGCGAAAAACTTGGCAAACCAGTAGTAAATATGATTTTTCAAAAATTTCCCGGTGTCCGTGTTATCAATACCTATGGTCCGACTGAAGCTACTGTAGCAACAACTTACGTTGATATTACACCTGATATGCTGGCGGCAGAAGAAGAGTTGCCTGTAGGCGTTGCCGTGCTTAATTCCAAATTAGAGATTGTTGACGAAGAGATTTGGATTAGCGGTAACCATGTGATGCGTGGCTATCTGAACAACGAAACTGAAAATGCCAAACGCTTGGTAGTACACAGTGCAGATAACCGTACTTATAAAACAGGTGACTACGGTTTTGAAAAAAATGGATTGTTCTATGTACAAGGCCGTAAAGACGAGCAGATTAAGCTCAATGGCTACCGTATCGAACTTTCAGAAATTGAAGAAAAAATTCTTAACCTTAAAGAATTTGCCTTTGATACTGTGGCAGTAGTAGCTTTGAAGCGCAACACAGGCGCAGTATTGCGTTTGGTGTGTTTCTATACAGCCAAGCAAAGTGCAGATACTCAGGCGATCAAAGACGCATTAGTACAAAATTTACCGTCTTACATGATGCCGTCTGAATTTATTCACATTGATGAAATTCCAGTCAGCACCAACCACAAAACCGACAAAAAAGCATTGTTGGAAAAATATCAGCAGGGTTTATAAAATGGATTTATATCAAATTCAGCAAAACATCTTACGAAAAGCCAAGATTGATCCTCAAAAGGTTAACGCTTGGATTTATAACAATCAAAGTATAGTGTTTGATTTTCTGTTGAACGACTATTTTGTCAGCGTCAGTTATACGGCAGTAGGACAAACCTTTAACTTTATTGAGCGTAATAAGAGCAAAATTTCTAAGATTTCCGGCTTCCATAAATTTCTGAAATATATTTCAGAAATTTATGGAAGTTACCCACAATCGGTTAATCAAGAAAAGACAGTATTGTCTTTTAAATTTGCTGAAGCCGATTGGGCAAAAATCGAGGATAAATTTAGTGAGATTTTAGAAGTTACTTCCATTTATCTTGGCAGCGAACTGTGCTACATCCTGAATGTTGAAAAAAATAAAGGCATTAATTTAGCTGAGTACTTGGATAAGCCGGAAGTTGAATACATTGGTGTTAAAGGCGACAGTAATGAGTTTTTCCTAAGCTATGCTCGGAATCATGGTCTAAGTGATTATGTTTATGAGCTAAATAATAGAGGCTTTTTAGCTGTCGAACACAAAATGGGTGTAAGTGTGTTCCGTCGCGTGAACAAGCACAGTTATAAAGATCTTTTGGCTTATTTCCCAGACTCTTTCCATGAGTTGGAAAATGTCATTTATACTGTTGAAGCACCGAAAGTATTGAGTGCCAACAAGAAAAACCTATTGGTGTTGTTCTCTTATACCAATAAGAGCAATGAGAATATGGTTGACCGTTATTATAGCCACCCATTTCCATTTATCAGCAACAGCATCATGCCAAATACTTATATCATCCGTATGGCTGATGTATCAGACGCGTTTGGCAGTCACGGTTTGAATACAAAGTTTGATGAAAATATCGAAGACAATATCCAGCGTTTCATTAAGAGCCTGATGAATATTTATGGCGTAGATAAGAAAAACGTAGTCATTTGCGGCGCATCATCAGGCGGTACAGGGGCGGTATATCACGGCTTAATTGGTGGGTACAAAACCTTTGCAATCGACCCATTTTTGGGCAACCATAAATACTATGGTGGCAAAGATCCATTGTATCTGCACTCTATCCGTACGCCGATTTTGGAGACTTTCAAAAAGCTACCGGATGTAATTGATCATAACCTTGAAAATCAAGTGGTCATTTCATCGGCTAAAGTATCAGAGTTTTATCCGGATATTAAAGAGCTGAAAGAAGCATTGCCTACAGTTGTATTATGTGAATTCGACTTTGAAAAAATTCAAAAGCACATAGATTTTTCAGGCAACACAGTATTCTTGTCCAATACCATTATCAATAATTTGCTGTTGGACATCCATATTACTGATTCGGACATTAATCTGAATTAAAATATGAAGTAGATATATGGTAGCTTGATTAGTGTATTAACAGTAAAGGCCGTCTGAAAACATAAAAGTTTTCAGACGGCCTTTTTTAAGATAAGACAGAAATTACTCTAAACAAGCCAATTGTTTTTTCAGACACTCAGCCTGTAATGCCTTGTCACCTTTAGCTTCGGCTATTTCAGCTGCCAGTTTCCAATATGCTGCTGTGTCTTGTAGAGAGAGACTGTCAAAATAACGTTGTGCTGCCTGATGGTTTTTCAGACGGCATAAAGCAGTTGTATAAAGATACATCGTTTCCGGTGAGGTTTGTGCAAAATCAGCCAATATTTTGGTGACAGACTCCCAATCTTGGTTTTGGGCAAGTTTTTCAGCTTCATACAAGGCCAAAGACGGATTCTCAGGATATTTTTGGCGCAGTTGGGCCAATAGATATCCTTCGCCGTCAGTGTTGCCGGTAGCGTACATTTTTTTCAGATAATCGATTGTTAAATCTTCAGGAATTAAGAGCAGATTTTCTTCAAAGGCACGGTTAAGCTGGGTAAATAGTTTTTCAGAATCACCGCGTAATTTTGCCAGTCTTGCAATCGCGATACGGCAACTTGGATCATTCTGAGTATGGTTTTCAAAAGCAACCAAAAACTGATGCGCGCCTTGTAAGTTACCAAGTTTCATGCAGAGGTAAGAAGCCAATAGCTCGGGTTTGAGATAGCCTTTTTCGCGATCATCCAAGCCATCAATATACGTTTTCAGTAAAGCCAATGCTACAAAATAATTCTGCTCCGATAGCTTTTGTGCTACGGCTAACAAAGGTTGATATGAGTCGGATAAGTCTGTACCTATCCGGGCAAACAGTTTTTCAGACGGCCTTTTTGCTTGATGAAACGAGGCTGCAAGCAATGCGACAAGTAAATCATTTTGCGTTCCTATATGCTTGTTTTCAGCAAAAAATTCCGCCCCTTTAACGGCATTACCAATATATAAGTCCATTTTCGCATGCCAGTAACCTGCGGTATCGGGATAATCAGGTAACAGGTTTTGCAAAGTGTCAAACTGGTTGCTTTCAAATAAAGCGTTCAGATAGCGATGGCGATAATCAGCTGTTTCTTCCGCATTCAGACGGCCTGTATCAAGCAGAGTTTGGATACGGGTTGCTGCCAAGTCCCATGCATGAAGTTTCTCAGCTTGGGTAATCATATTCTGAATAATAGGCAGATTATCTGTAGTGTCAGGTTGGTCAAGTGCTGTAATAGACTGATAGACACGCTCACAATTATTCGAATCCCTAAATTGGAATGTTTTGTCGATACGTTTTTGATATAAATCAGGTACTTTAGCTTGATTGTTTACTAGATCTTTTAATGCTGCCAGAAGTTCTGTTTCATTATAAGCAACTGCACCAAAACCATCTCGGTTATAGTCAAAATAACCTTTTTGATAGGTGTGATTTCCACTGGAGAATACTTCATCATAATCGAATTGATAATACAAAATAGCTTTATTTAAGTAGGCTACATCAAATGCAACAGATGAATAGTCTGTAATCAAGATGCTAGTATTTTGGAAGACGGATTGGATGTTACCTTCTGAATAGCTATAGATCTTAATAAAGTCAGGTACAGTGAACTCATCCATGTATTCCTGAATACTTGGATGTGGTGCAAAGACGATTTGATAACCTTGATCATTCAGTTCTTTTAATATGGCATGATTCATGAAACCATGCCAATGTCTGGCATAGTTAGTTTTCATGAAATCAGGGTTTCTTGTTCGTTCTGTACCTGAAATATATGTGCCTACAATGGAGCTACGCCATGTTGGCATAATTAAAATCTGCTTAGATTCGGTATTGTTATTGATAAGTAAACGGTCATAACGAGGGAAGCCTGTCAGTTTAACTTCTTTTTTACCAAATTTATAAGCAGTCGTATTGTCCACAATAGAATGGTATTCTGGATTTGTCGCTGTAACGAAACAAGCAATTTTTTTGGTATTTAACCAACCTGATAAATCATCTTTCGTAATGCCATGTTGTAAAAAGACGTAGTCTTTATCTAATAGGGAATTATCTTTGAAATAATGTGTGATATATCCATCAACATGACTACTGATGATTTTTGCGCAGTCTTTTAATTTACTCTCAAATGCAGATGAGCCAAATTCAAGCAAATTAAACCCATCTTGTTCGAGCCTTTTCCAATCAGAGGAGGTTTTTTTCAGGGCAAAATAAATATCTTGTTCTGGATGATTTTCACTAATATAACGATATAAGTGTTCTGCATTATCATCGGCCTGATTGTCCCTATCCATTAAAATCCAGTCATTCGATTTAACCGTGGATTTTTGTTTGAATGAAGTGAATACTGCTTCGATTGGTAGTTTGTCAAATTGTTTTCCTGAGAATGTTAATTTGGCTCTTTTACCGGCTAAAAAAAGTTCTAAATCGCCCATGTCGTGACAAGGAAGCCATGTGCGGTATTCTTTAGTGTATAAACTGCCTAGAAAGTCATAGACAACTTCTTTTTGGTATTTAGGGAATATTTCCTTACCATTGATTACCCATTGTTCAACAATTGGAAAATTTGAAAAATATTTCACCAAAATCTGTTTCTTTTTCAAATCAAAATCTTCAATATAAGCAATTTGGCTTTTAGGTGCTGTATTTTTAAATAAACCGAGCAGAGCTACTTTTTGGAAAAACCATGTCCCTGCTAAATTAAAGCGAAGAATCGTTGCTTCATCAATATATGAAAACATTTCATGTAATAAGGCAACGAAATGTTTTTTTTGCTCTTCACTTAGGTGTGACAATGCTGCAGGTTTATTTACGATACGACCAAAATACCAGATGATATGGTATAGGACGATTCTTTGAATATGCTCAGGGACTTTTCCAAATTTCATTTTGGCTGTTTTCAAAATTTCAATACAGCCTTTTTCAATTACCCTAGAAAATAGTAATGGATTGTTCCATGCTCCATCTAACGTGGACGAACCATCAGAACGTTTTCGATAAAAATAACTGATTTTTGACAGAAAAGCAGCATTAGTTGAGGCATCAGTATTTAGAATATAATCGGTAACAAATTTTGCATCTTCAAAGCTAGGTTTCATTGCCTCATCAAAATAAATATGTGCATTACGGATATTATCAATTTTGAAAAAAGCAGTACTTGCAGATAATTGTAGGTGATCTTTTAGATTAGATAATGGAAGGATAATATCCCCTTTAGCAAAACGATATTTTAAGGGGTGTGTATCTTTCACCATGTCTTTATCTTCAAAGTAGAATACTAATGGGCAACCTACTATGCTAATGTTGGCATTATTACTTAAGAAGTTATCTGTCTTGTAGAAGTAATCAGAAGAAACAAAGTCATCTGGATCTATGAATGTTACCCATTCGGTTTCAACATGTTGTAAACCCAGATTGCGTGCCGAGGCCTGGCCGCCATTTTCTTTGTAAAAATAATGGATATTTTGGGGAAACTTGGCTTGCCATCGTTTGATGATTTCTGCCGAATGGTCGGTTGACCCATCATCTACTAGAATGATTTGAATGTATTTTTTGAAATTCAAGCTTTGTTTGACGATGCTGTCAAAGTATTCATCAAGGTATTTTTCGACGTTATAAACGGCTGAAACGATTGTAAATTGATTATTACCTTCGTATTTTAAGGGAAGGTATTTTTTGAGTTTCATTACGCGTTTGGCGTACATGTCGCGGAAAAAGAGTTTAGGGTCTCGTAAGAGCTTCCGAAATTTTTTATTGTTCATTTTTTTTAACCTTTTATTTTTATTTGGTTTTGAAGTAATTTTCCAGCATTTGAATCAGTTTGTCCTGGTAGTTTTCAATCTGTTGCTGGCTGTGAAAATCGTTGGCACAAAAAGAGTGTGGCTGCCGCCCATTTTTTTTATTTTCCAAGAGCTTGATATATTGGGCAGGCGCTTTGTTGGAGCGGATATTAAAATAATAACATATTTCATTACCTACTGTAGATTTCCTGTTTAAAAACATCAGCCAAGGTACGAGGAAGGTGGCAAGGTTGAGATCGTGGTTAGAACGGAAACGGTTGGATAAAAAGGCTTCAATCTCAGTACGGTAGTGTTGCCAAGCAAATTGAAAGCTGCTTTTATGCAGTGGAATATAGGTGTGTACTAACGGACGGTCGATGTGGCAGTCGTAGTGCTGTTGTAATAGTGTGATGCAGTTTTTTGAGGCGGAAAGAGTGGGTGTGTCGGTTCCTCTTTCGGACATTTGTTTTAGGCTTTTGTCTGCAATAAAAAGTGAAGCAATCCCGTTGGCGTGAAAAAAATGTTCCTTCGGTAATGGTCGGGCAACAAATACATCATCGTTAAAATAGATGAAGTGTTCATTTAGATTAGGAATGTTGTGCAAGTGTGCTTCGATTACATGCGAATTGAAGGTGGGCAGGTATTGCGGGTCAATGATTTGACTGTGATCTATTATGCTGACATTGGGATAGTCGGCAGGATTGAGCCAGTCGGGGCGTTGGTTGTCGGTAATGATGTAGATATGGTTGACCCACGACAGGAAGGTGCGCACGCTGTGAAGTGAATAGTAAAGTTCGTTGTGGTTGCTGAAACGGGCTTCGTCATTATTGTGGAGTGCGTTTTGTTCGGCAGTAGGGCTATGTTGGCGCCGACGTTTCTGCCATTTGGGATCTTGGTTATTTACCCATGTGAAAACGACATCAACTTTAATAGGGGGAAGGTCGATACTATTTTCAATTTCGGCTAAATACAGGCTGTTGTCGATAATGACCGGTTCGTCAGACTCTGTTGTACGCTGTTCGGCGTTTCGGACAGGGTATCTTTTGTTGAGATAGTCGCGGAAGAATACACCTGGTTGTCGAATCAGTTTTTTAAGTTTTCTCATGACGGTATTCGCTGTAATGTGATGTCTTTTGATGCTTATGTCAGGTTTTCAGACGGCCTAATATTTCATCAGGTGTTATAATGGCTGTGCGTAATTAAAAGTATAGTGAGATTTAATCAATGTTGAAAGCAGAATGTCTTACCCGCAGGGGCATGTTATTGTTGTGTGTCAGTCTGTTGGCTGCATGCTCTTCTCTTCCTACTTCCGGCCCAAGTACACGAAATGTTGTTGCTTTGGGGCAACAGTCGGCTACAGCCGAAGTGCCAGAGGTGGAGTTGATTGATGTGAATGGTGCGGTAGCTCAGTCGCTATATCAAGCGCAAGTTAATCAGTCATTTGCTCAGTTGGGCGATGGTACATCATCAATAGGGGCTATCAATATAGGTGATGTGCTGGACATTACGATTTGGGAAGCTCCTCCGGCTGTGTTGTTCGGCGGAGCTTTGTCGTCTACCGGTTCGGGTAATGCGCAGCAAACGAAGCTGCCTGAACAGATGGTCAGCTCTGCAGGTACGATTTCTGTGCCGTTTATTGGCGATGTGTCTGTCCTTGGTAAAACACCGGTTCAGGTGCAAAACATTATTAAAGGCCGTCTGAAAAAAATGGCAAACCAGCCGCAGGTAATGGTGCGCATGGTGCAAAACAATGCGGCGAATGTATCGGTTATCCGCGCGGGTAACAGTGTGCGTATGCCTTTGACGGCTGCAGGCGAGCGTGTGTTGGATGCGGTGGCTGCCGTGGGCGGTTCGACTGCGAATGTTCAGGATACGAACGTACAGCTGACACGTGGCAATGTTGTCAGAACGATTGCTTTGGAAGACTTGGTGGCGCATCCGCGTCAAAATATTTTGTTGCGCCGCGGTGATGTAGTCACAATGATTACTAATCCAAGCACGTTTACGTCTATGGGTGCGGTCGGTCATACGCAGCAGATTGGTTTCTCTGTGAAGGGCTTATCTTTGGCTGAGGCTGTGGGACGTATGGGCGGTCTGCAGGATTATAGTGCAGATGCGCGCGGCGTATTTGTATTCCGTTATGCGCCTTTGTCCGAGCTGCCTCCTGAGAAACAATCTAAATGGGTTGAAAAGGGTTATGGCGATCGTGCGGAGATTCCTGTGGTCTACCGTTTGAACCTGGCAGATGCGAATTCTATGTTTTGGATGCAGCGTTTCCCTGTGAAGGATAAGGACGTGGTGTACGTATCGAATGCACCGATGGCCGAAGTACGCAAGTTCTTGTCATTTGTGTTCTCGCCTGTGGTTAGCGGTGCGAACAGTATTAATAATTTAGTGAACTGATGGGGAAAATAATGTCTGAGCAAGTTTCTGCAAATGTGGATGTGAAACCGGAACAACCGGCTCCCGAAAAGAAAAAGGCCAAAAAGTCTTGGTTGCGTAAGATTAATCCGTTGCTTTGGGTAACGGTTATCGTGCCGACTTTGTGTTCCGGTGTGTATTACGGACTATTTGCTTCTGATCAGTTCACATCCCAGTCCAGCTTTGTGGTGCGTTCTCCTAAAAGCCAATCGTCTTTGAACGGCTTGGGCGCTATTTTGCAGGGGTCTGGTTTCTCTCGTGCGCAAGACGATATTTATACCGTGCAGGAATATATGCAGTCGCGTTCGGCTTTGGACGCGTTGCGTAAGAAAATGCCCGTTCGTGATTTTTATGAAAAAGAAGGCGACATTTTCAGCCGTTTTAATGGTTTTGGCCTGCGTGGCGAGGATGAAGCGTTTTATCAATACTACCGCGATAAGGTATCCATCCATTTTGACTCTGTCTCAGGCATTTCTAATTTGAGCGTTACATCTTTCAATGCCGGTGAATCTCAAAAGATCAATGATGCTTTGCTCAAACAGGGTGAGGTATTGATCAACCAGCTGAACGAACGTGCGCGTCAGGATACGATTCGTTATGCTCAGGAAGTGGTCAATTCGGCTGAAGAGAAAGTTAAAGAAGCTTCGGCTCAATTGACAAAATTCCGTGTGTCCAACGGTATTTTTGACTTGAAGGCGCAATCCGATGTGCAAATGGGTTTGGTATCCAAATTGCAGGACGAGTTGATTGTCATTCAAACTCAGCTTGACCAGGTAAAAGCCGTTACGCCTGAAAACCCGCAAATTCCAGGTTTGATTGCGCGTGAAAAGAGCTTGCGTAAAGAAATCTCGCAACAAATGAAAGCGATTTCCGGCGGTGGCGAGGGTTCGTTGTCCAATCAGGCGGCGGAATATCAGCGCGTGTATTTGGAAAACGAATTGGCTGAGAAACAATTGGCTGCAGCGATGACTTCTTTGGAAAGTGCGAAAGCGGAAGCAGATCGTCAGCAATTGTATTTGGAAGTGATTTCCCAGCCGAACAAACCTGACTTGGCGCATGAACCAAACCGTCTGTACAACATTGTGGCAACGTTTGTCATCGGTTTGATTGTCTATGGCATTGCCGTGTTGCTGTCTGCAAGTATCCGTGAGCATAAAAACTGATGAAAGAGCTACATAAAACATCGTTTTTGGAGTCGCTGCTTATCCAAAAAAGGGTAATCGGCGCGCTCTTAATGCGTGAAATTATTACTCGCTACGGTCGTAATAACATTGGTTTTTTGTGGTTATTTGTCGAACCTTTGCTGCTGACTTTGGTTATGGTGTTGATGTGGAAGTTTTTCCGCATGCACAACGTGTCGGCTTTGAATATCGTGGCTTTCACGCTGACAGGCTATCCGATGATGATGATGTGGCGTAATGCCTCTAATCGCGCCATCGGTTCGATTGCGGCCAACACAAGCCTGCTGTATCACCGAAATGTACGTGTTTTAGATACCATTTTTGCGCGTATGTTGTTGGAGATTGCCGGTGCCACCATTGCGCAGGTTGTGATTATGGCTGCATTGGTCGTCATCGGCTGGATTGATGTACCGGCAGATATTTTCTATATGTTGTTGGCTTGGCTTTTGATGGCAATGTTTGCCGTTGGATTGGGGCTGGTCATCTGTTCGGTGGCGTTTCACTTTGAGCCGTTTGGCAAAGTTTGGAGTACCATCAGTTTTGTGATGATGCCTTTGTCCGGCGTGTTTTTCTTCGTACACAACCTGCCTCAGCAGTTGCAACACTATGTGCTGATGCTTCCGATGGTGCATGGTACAGAAATGTTCCGTGCCGGATATTTTGGTAACAGCGTTACGACTTACGAAAATCCTTGGTATATTTTGTTGTGTAATTTAGTTTTGCTGCTGCTTGGTTTGGCGATGGTGGCGAGATTCAGCAAAGGGGTTGAGCCGCAATGATTTCAGTTGAACACGTTTCCAAACGCTATCTGACCCGCCAAGGTTGGCGGACAGTCTTGCACGATATCAACTTCAAAATGGAGAAGGGCGAGAAAATCGGTATTCTCGGCCGCAACGGTGCAGGTAAATCGACGCTCATCCGTTTGATCAGTGGCGTTGAGCCGCCGACCACGGGTGAAATCAAGCGGACGATGAGTATTTCTTGGCCTTTGGCATTCTCCGGTGCGTTTCAAGGCAGCCTGACCGGTATGGACAATTTGCGTTTCATCTGCCGGATTTACAATGTCGATATCGATTATGTGAAGAACTTTACCGAAGAGTTTTCCGAGCTAGGGCAATATCTTTACGAGCCGGTTAAGCGTTATTCTTCAGGTATGAAGGCGCGTTTGGCATTTGCTTTGTCGTTGGCGGTAGAGTTTGATTGCTATCTGATTGACGAAGTGATTGCGGTTGGCGACTCGCGCTTTGCCGATAAATGTAAGTACGAGTTGTTTGAAAAGCGCAAAGACCGTTCCATCATTTTGGTGTCGCACAGCCACAGCGCCATGAAGCAATATTGCGATAATGCGATGGTGCTGGAAAAAGGGCATATGCACCAGTTTGAAGATATGGACAAAGCCTACGAATATTATAATTCGCTGCCTTAAAGCGATTGTTTTTTAAATCAGGCCGTCTGAAATTTCAGACGGCCTGTCCGTTGGAATTCTATTGATGAACATTACTCAAATCCTCTCCCAAGAACTCTCCGCCACTGCCGCGCAAATCAATGCTGCGATTGAGCTTTTAGATGATGGCGCAACCGTACCTTTTATCGCGCGTTACCGTAAAGAAGCTACAGGCGGGCTAGATGATACGCAGCTGCGCCAGCTTGCCGAGCGGTTGCAATATCTGCGCGAATTGGAAGAGCGCAAAACCGTTGTTTTAAAAAGCATTGAAGAGCAAGGCAAGCTTTCAGACGACCTCAGGGCGCAAATTGAAGCCGTCGACAACAAAACCGCGCTGGAAGACCTGTATCTGCCCTACAAACCCAAACGCCGCACCAAAGCGCAAATCGCACGCGAACACGGTTTGCAGCCGCTGGCGGACGTGTTGCTTGCTGAGCAGCCGCAGGATGTTGAAGCCGCCGCACAGGACTACCTGAACGAAAACGTCCCTGACGTAAAAGCCGCGTTGGACGGCGCGCGCGCGATTCTGATGGAGCAGTTTGCCGAAGACGCAGAACTCATCGGCACGCTGCGCGATAAGTTGTGGAACGAAGCCGAAATCCACGCGCAAGTCGTTGAAGGCAAAGAAACCGAAGGCGAAAAATTCAGTGATTATTTCAACCACCGCGAACCCGTCCGCACCATGCCCAGCCACCGCGCGCTGGCGGTTTTGCGCGGCCGCAACGAAGGCATTTTGAACATCGCGCTCAAATACCAGCCCGACGACACGCCGATTACGCAGCGAAGCGAATACGAGCAAATCATCGCCCGCCGTTTCAAGGTTTCAGACGGCCACAAATGGCTGCGTGATACCGTGCGCCTGACTTGGCGCGCAAAAATCTTTTTGTCGTTGGAACTTGAAGCCCTAGGCCGTCTGAAAGAAGCCGCCGACACCGACGCGATTACCGTGTTCGCCCGCAATCTCAAAGACTTGCTGCTCGCCGCGCCCGCCGGACGGCTGACCACGCTGGGTCTCGACCCCGGCTACCGCAACGGCGTGAAATGCGCCGTAGTGGACGACACGGGCAAGCTGTTGGATACCGTCATCGTCTATTTGCATCAAGAAAACAATATGTTGGCAACGTTGTCGCGCCTGATTAAACAACACGGCGTGAAACTTATCGCCATCGGCAACGGCACCGCCAGCCGCGAAACCGACAAAATCGCGGGCGAACTGGTGGGCGGAATGCCGGAAATGGGGCTGCACAAAATCGTCGTTTCCGAAGCCGGCGCGTCGATTTATTCCGCGTCCGAACTGGCGGCGCGCGAGTTCCCCGACTTGGACGTTTCCCTGCGCGGCGCGGTGTCCATCGCCCGCAGGCTGCAAGACCCGCTCGCCGAGTTGGTCAAAATCGACCCCAAATCCATCGGCGTGGGGCAGTATCAGCACGACGTGAACCAAAGCCAGCTCGCCAAATCGCTGGACGCGGTGGTCGAAGACTGCGTGAACGCCGTCGGCGTGGACGTGAACACCGCCTCCGCCCCGCTCTTGGCGCGAATTTCCGGCTTAAATCAAACCCTTGCCCAAAACATCGTCGCCTACCGCGATGAAAACGGCGCGTTCGACAGCCGCAAAAAATTGCTGAAAGTACCGCGTTTGGGCGAAAAAACCTTCGAGCAGGCGGCAGGCTTTTTGCGGATTAACGGTGGCAAAGAGCCGTTGGACGCGAGCGCCGTCCACCCCGAAGCCTATCCTGTTGTCGCCAAAATGCTGGCGCAACAAGGCATTACCGCCGCCGAACTCATCGGCAACCGCGAGCGCGTGAAGCAAATCAAAGCCTCCGACTTCACCGACGAACGCTTCGGCCTGCCGACCATTCTGGACATCCTGTCCGAGCTTGAAAAACCCGGTCGCGACCCGCGCGGCGAGTTTCAGACGGCCTCATTCGCCGAAGGCATCCACGAAATCAGCGACTTGCAAGTCGGCATGATACTTGAAGGCGTGGTCTCCAACGTCGCCAACTTCGGCGCGTTCGTGGATATCGGCGTCCATCAAGACGGTTTGGTGCACATCTCCGCCCTGTCCAATAAATTTGTTCAAGACCCGCGCGAAGTCGTGAAAGCCGGAGATGTGGTGAAAGTGAAAGTGCTGGAAGTCGATGCTGCGCGTAAACGCATTGCACTCACCATGCGTTTGGATGACGAACCGGGCGGCACAGTCAAAGGCAACAGGCCGTCTGAAACCCGACATCAAGAACGCCGCGACCGCAAACCCCAACGCAACGACCGCGCCCCAACCAATTCGGCAATGGCGGATGCGTTTGCGAAGTTGAAGCGGTAAGGTAGAAAACCAATTGAAGGCCGTCTGAAAAGTGATGTTCAGACGGCCTTTATCGTATGAGGCGAATTAGATAATTAGTGGAATGGATATACTGATGCGCCCATTGAATGTTAACGATACATTTTGTAGTAGGCACATGCAAACAAGCGTATAGTTCCAAATATCACAAACCCATCATCACAACCTTAGGAGTTCAAACCATGAAACCTGTTTTGTTTGCCGTGCTGATTTCCTGTTTCTCCGTTGCTGCGTATGCAGCCTGTACCGACAGCCAGCAGCAGTGCGTGATTTATAAAAACGGCAATGTTGCGACAGAAGGCGGCTGTACGGTCAGTAAGTGCCAAAGTGCCGATGCGCAAGTGTTGAAATGGAAGCTGAAAAACGGCAAAGGCGTAACCGTGGAAATCGGAAAAAACGGTAAGGTTTTGGTGAACAAGAAACCGGGTGCGAAAGCGAACAACAGTAATGCGTCAGGCATGGGTTTGACATGCTATGCCGCCGATGCGGACAAACGCGAACAGTTCTGCTCGACCAATTATTGATTGGATTGTTGCTTTGATTAAAGGCCGTCTGAAAAGTGTTTCAGACGGCCTTGATGTTTATCTTTCCGATATTTTTTCATTGAGAAAGTCGATAAAGCTGCGTACTTTCGCACTGAGAAATGCCCTGTCGACATAGGTGGCGTTCAGTTGGTCTGTCCAGATGGTGTAATCGGGCAGAAGTTGGATCAATGTACCATCCTTCAATTCCTGCTGAACTGCCCAAAGGGGCTGATAGCCTATGCCTGCGCCTGCTTTAATCAGCTCGCGTATCATCAGTGTGTTGTCGCTGCGGATAACCGGGGAGAGATGGAGAATGGCTTTTTCTCCGGTAATGCGGTGGGTAATCTCCCAGTTTTGTTGACTGGTATAGGAAGGCAGGATGGCTTGATGCTGCATGACGGCTTCGGGCGTATCGGGTGTGCCGTGTCGGGCCAGATAGTCGGGAGCGGCAAGCAGGACGAACTCGATTTTGGCCAGCGGTTTGACGATCAGCGAAGGGGAGGGGGTTTTGGAAACGCGTAAGGCGAGGTCGAAACCTTCGGCAATGAGGTCGATATGGCGGTTGTCGAGGACGAGGTCAAGCGTGACTTTGGGATAACGCTGGCGGTATTCTGCTAGCCATGCGCTCATATTGCCACCTGCAAACCATAGGGGCATGGTAACGCGCAACATACCTTGCGGCGTGTCGGTACCGCCTGCCGCTTTTTGGGCAGCGGTGTCCAAGGTATCCAGCGCGTAGCTGCACTGGCGGTAGTATTCTTCGCCTGCTTCGGTCAGATGAAGGTTGCGGCTGTTGCGGTGTAAGAGCTTGGCTTGAATGGTGTTTTCCAGATGGCTGACGTGTTTGCTGGCCATGGCGGTGGAGATATCGAGCTGATCGGCGGCACGGGTAAAGCTGCCGCTTTGAACAACTTGGCGGAAAACTTTTAGGCTAAATAGGGTATCCATTATTTCTTATTAGGAAACGTTGTATCAATAATTCGAGTATATATCTCTTACTGGGAATTATCTATACTGCACTTATTGAAATTGCTCCATACCTCTTCAGGTAGCCATTAAAATAAGGATTATTAAGATGTCAGCCCTCAAATCATTCCAACCTGTTGTATTGTCTGTCTTGCGTATTGTTGCGGCGTATCTGTTTTTGCTGCATGGTACGGCCAAGTTTTTCAGTTTTCCGATGTCTATGGGCGGTGCGCCCGAAGGCTTGATGCTGGTGGCCGGTGTTTTGGAAATTGTCGGTGGTATCTTATTGATATTGGGCCTGTTTACGCGTCCGGCCGCGTTTGTTTTGTCCGGTCAGATGGCAGCCGCCTACTTTATGGCCCACGCGTCTTCTGGTAATGTTTTGTTCCCATTGGCCAACCATGGCGAATCTGCCGTTTTGTTCTGCTTCGTGTTCCTGTATCTGGCAGTAGTCGGTGGCGGAGCGTGGGCTTTGGATAACGCTTTTGGTAAAGATAAAGATTAATTTAAGGAAAAGATCATGACTTATTCTGTTTTGCAACAAGCTGCTGAAACCCGTCGTTCTATCTATGCATTGAGCAACACCCTGCCTCTGTCCAATGAGGAAGTAACCAAAATCATCGAACACGCCGTTTTGCATACGCCGTCTTCTTTCAATTCGCAATCTGCCCGAGTGGTCGTATTGTTTGGCGAAGAACATGCCAAAGTGTGGCATTTTGTTGAAGAAGCTTTGCGTGCAATTGTTCCTGCCGAGCAGTTTGAAGCCACTGCGCAAAAACTGAACTTGTTTAAAGCAGGCGCGGCGACAGTTTTGTTCTTTGAAGATCAAGATGTTGTCAAAGGCTTGCAAGAGCAGTTCCCATCTTATGCGGCCAACTTCCCGATCTGGGCGGATCAGGCAAATGCCATGGTTCAATATGCTGTGTGGACAACATTGGCGGCTGCCGGTATCGGCGCCAATCTACAACACTACAATCCACTGCCTGATGCGGCCATTGCCAAAGAATGGAACTTGCCGGAAAGCTGGTTGTTGCGTGCGCAAATGGTGATTGGCGGTATCGCGGCTTCAGCCGGTGAAAAAGCCTTCCAACCAATCGAAGGCCGTCTGAAAGTATTTGGCGCATAAGTGAAATGATGTGTTAAACAAAGGGCGCGATGTTTGCGCCCTTTTTGAAATAACAAAATTAAAAAGGCCGTCTGAAAACAGTTTCAGACGGCCTTTTATCTATGCCATAAAATCAACCGCGGCGCCAAGTCGTACCGCCGGCGTTGTCTTCCAGAATGATTTTGTGTTCGTTCAGAAGGTCGCGGATACGGTCGGATTCCGCCCAGTTTTTATCCGCACGTGCCTGTTTGCGGCGGGCGATCAAATCGTCGATTTCCTCGTTGGACAGGCCGTCTGAAACCGCGCCGCCTTGCAGAAACTCGGTCGGATCACGTTGCAGCAGGCCGATGATGCCACCCAAAGCTTTCAGGCAGCCGGCGAGGTGCGCATCATTGGTTTTGTTCACTTCGCCTGCCAGCTCAAACAACACGGCAACCGCTTCGACCGTACCGAAATCGTCGTTCATGGCGGCGTAGAAGCGGCGGGTGTAGTCATTGGCGTTTTCAGATAAATCAAACTCAGCCGCTGGTGTGTTTTTCAACGTGGTGTACAGACGGGTCAGCGCGCCTTTTGCGTCGTCTAAATGCGCGTCGGAGTAGTTCAACGGGCTGCGGTAGTGGGCGCGCAGGATGAAGAAACGCACGACTTCGGGATCGTATTGTTTCAACACTTCGCGGATGGTGAAGAAGTTGCCCAGCGATTTGGACATTTTTTCGCCGTCCACGCGGATAAAGCCGTTGTGCAGCCAGTATTTGACGTGGCTGGAGATGCTTCGACCGTGGTGGGTTTGCGCGTGGTCGTGGCCGCAGGTATGTCCTGTCGCGCCGACACTTTGGGCGATTTCGTTTTCGTGGTGCGGGAACTGCAAGTCCGCACCGCCGCCGTGGATATCGAAAGTATCGCCGAACAGGTTTTCACTCATGGCAGAGCATTCAATATGCCAACCCGGACGGCCGTTACCCCAAGGGCTTTCCCATGCAGGTTCGCCTGCTTTGGCCGCTTTCCACAATACAAAATCAAGCGGATCGCGTTTGAAACCGTCCACTTCCACACGTTCGCCTGCGCGCAGGTCATCCAGCGATTTGCCCGATAATTGGCCGTAAGCGGAAAACTCTCGCACGGCGTAATAAACGTCGCCATTTGCGGCAGGATATGCCTTGCCGTTTTGAATCAAGGTTTCAATCATGGCAATCATTTGCGGGATATTTTCCGTTGCCTTTGGCTCGATGTCGGGACGCAACACACCCAAAGCATCTGCATCTTCATGCATGGCCTGAATGAAACGCGCGGTCAGCTCGCCGATGGTTTCGCCGTTTTCAGCCGCACGGGCAATGATTTTGTCGTCGATGTCGGTAATATTGCGCACATAAGTGAGCGGATAACCGCACTTGCGCAGCCAGCGGGCAATCATGTCGAACACAACCATCACACGGGCATGGCCTAAGTGGCAATAGTCGTAAACGGTCATGCCGCAAACGTACATACGCACGTTTTTAGGGTCGATGGGGGCAAAGGGTTCTTTTTGACGGGTAAGGGTGTTGTAGATGGTGGTCATGGAATTTTCAAAATTTGTATAAACTGGGGTAAATTATTTGGATTTTTTGTGCAAGCAAAATTCAAATACGTTTCGTTCTGGGCCATTATTAGTTGCATGTGCTTTTTTAACTATATAAGGCTGATGCTCATCTAATGTAAATTCACCGATGTATCGGACATGAGCATTTA
>NZ_JBQCWY010000014.1:0-19850 GCF_051956955.1 Neisseria sp. P0021.S005
TGAAACGACTCAGCGCCGATGATAGTGTGGTTCTTCCATGTGAAAGTAGGTCACCGCCAAACACTCATTCCGAAGCCCCCGACTGATGTCGGGGGCTTTTTACATGCCTGTCGGTTCTGTCGGTTTGGCGGCAGAATTGGGGTAACAGGTGTTGGGGTCAAACATTGGGATAGTGATGTGCCGGTGTTTATGGAGTATTCGTGCATCTTAGTATTGGAATCGGAAATATTTACCCTGTTGTTATTCTTGCACAAAAGTACCGAAAGTTACGGTTAACCGTTTGGAATGTTTGAAATCGAACGGTATTTGCGTTAATATGTCGTATGCATTTATATGGAATAGGGCCGTGTTCTACTGTCGTGTGCAGTGTCGGCGGGGTAGGGAAAACCGTCCTGCAGACGGCCCGGTTGATTCAATCTGACACGTTATAGGAAAACCCTGATGAAGAAATTTTTATTTGGTGTAGTTGCCGCCGTGTGTACGGCATTCTCTTTGGCCGCCGTGAACGTCAATACGGCCTCTTCTGCGGAACTGGAGGCATTGCCGGGTATCGGTCCGGCTAAGGCGAAGGCGATTGTGGAATACCGTCAGAAGAACGGTGCGTTCAAATCGGTGGAGGAGCTGAAAAACGTGAAGGGCATCGGTGATGCGGTGCTGAACAAGTTGAAGGCGGAGGCGACGGTTTCTTCTGCCGCGCCTAAGGCCGCCCAGCCTGCCGTGAAAAAATAAGCCGGACTCTGTCTGTATGCCGCCCTGCGGCCGAACCGTTTGCCGGTTGGGCCCGGGGCGGCTTTGTTTGGGGATGGGGATGAAGCTTGAACCAATGGGAGGATTCCATTGGGTAAAGGGATAACGGCTAAGGTGTTTCCTGTCGGATAGAGATATAACAGATAAAGGGAATAAGGATATGTATTTAAAGGCATTTGACGGAAAACGGAATGGGGCAACTGTGCAGAGGGGGTATTCTTTGGTACAGCTGTTGGTGGTGATGCTGCTGGTTTCGATCTTGGCGGCGGCGGCCTTTACAGCCTATCGGGAATCGGTCCGTTCGGCCAACCTGCGTGCGGCGCATGCCGCGCTGCTGGAAAATGCGCGCTTTATGGAGCAGTTCTATGCGAAAAAGGGCAGCTTTAAGCTGACGTCGACGAAGTGGCCGGAATTGCCGGTGAAGGAGGCGGGAGGTTTCTGTATCAGGATGAGCGGTCAGGCTAAAGGTATCCTGGAGGGTAAGTTTACCTTGAAGGCGGTGGCGCTGGACAGGGAGGCGGAGCCGAGGGTGCTGCGCTTGAACGAGTCGCTGACGGCGGTGGTGTGCGGGAAGATGAAGGGGAAGGGCAGCTGTACGGACGGTGAGGAGATATTTAGGGGCAATGATGCGGAGTGTCGGCCTTTTACGGGGTAGAAACCTGATCTAAAGGGAGGAAGCGAATAAAGAAAAAGGACGTGGGGTACACGTCCTGGGAGAGGGTAGTTTAATTGTTCCAGCTAACACAACCAACCTCAGTTAGTTAAGGAAGGAGATGAAATATTTAGTCTTATCAGATTGGCACACTATCAATTTTCAGACGGCCCTTTGTTATAATTCTCTCTTTACCTGAACATAAAACAGGCCGTCTTATGGAAGTCATCCAATATCCCAATTCTCCGTTTAAACTCCATCAGCCGTTTCCTCCTGCCGGTGACCAGCCCACCGCCATTGCCGGCCTGCTCGAAGGGCTTTCAGACGGCCTTGCCTATCAAACCCTGCTCGGTGTAACCGGTTCGGGCAAAACCTATACAATGGCGAACGTCATCGCCCAAAGCGGCCGCCCCGCCATCATCATGGCGCACAACAAGACCCTTGCCGCCCAGCTCTACGCCGAAATGCGCGAGTTTTTCCCCGAAAACGCGGTGGAATATTTCGTCTCCTACTACGACTATTACCAACCCGAAGCCTATGTACCCAGCCGCGATTTGTTCATCGAAAAAGACAGCGCGATCAATGAACACATCGAGCAAATGCGCCTTTCCGCCACCAAAAATCTAATGACGCGCGACGATGTGATTATCGTCGCCACCGTGTCTGCCATTTACGGTATCGG
The DNA here is from genome assembly GCF_051956955.1 of Neisseria sp. P0021.S005. NCBI lineage: Bacteria > Pseudomonadati > Pseudomonadota > Betaproteobacteria > Neisseriales > Neisseriaceae > Neisseria > Neisseria sp. P0021.S005. The sequence goes on from NZ_JBQCWY010000014.1 coordinate 2,082, forward strand.
CGATCCGACCGAATATCAACAAATGGTGTTGTCCGTCAAAGAAGGCGACACCATCGAGCAGCGCGACATCATCGCCACGCTCGTTTCCATGCAATACGAACGCGGCGATTTGGACTTCAAACGCGGCAGCTTCCGCGTACGCGGCGACGTGATTGACGTGTACCCCGCCGAAAGCTCCGAAAACGCCTTGCGCATCAGCCTGTTCGACGACGAAATCGACCGCCTCGATATGTTCGACCCGCTTTCAGGCAGCCTTATCCAACGAGTCGGCCGCTACACCGTCTTCCCGTCCAGCCACTACGTTACCCCGCGCGACACCGTCTTGCGCGCCTGCGAGTCCATCAAAGAAGAACTGCGCGAACGCATCGAATTTTTCGCCCGCGAACAACGCCCCGTCGAGCAACAACGCATCGAGCAGCGCACCCGCTTCGACCTCGAAATGCTCTACGAAATGGGCTTCTGCAAAGGCATCGAAAACTACTCCCGCCACTTCTCCGGCAAAAAAGAAGGTGAACCGCCGCCCACGCTGATGGACTATCTGCCCGACAACGCCATCATGTTCATCGACGAAAGCCACGTTACCGTTACCCAAATCGGCGGCATGTACAAAGGCGACGCATCGCGCAAACAAAATCTCGTGGACTACGGCTTCCGCCTGCCTTCCGCTCGCGACAACCGCCCGCTCAAATTCCACGAATTTGAAAAAGTCATGCCGCAAACCGTCTTCGTTTCCGCCACTCCCGCCAAATACGAAGAAGAACATGCCGGACAGGTGGTCGAACAAGTTGTCCGCCCCACAGGGCTGGTCGACCCCCAAATCATCATCCGCCCCGTCGCCACCCAAGTCGACGATTTAATGAGTGAAATCAACGACCGCATCCAAAAAGGCGAGCGCGTGCTCGTTACCACCCTCACCAAACGCATGGCGGAGCAACTCACCGACTATTACAGCGAACTCGGCATCAAAGTGCGCTACCTGCACAGCGACATCGACACCGTCGAGCGCGTTGAAATCATTAGAGATTTGCGGCTCGGACTGTTTGACGTACTCGTCGGCATCAACCTCTTGCGCGAAGGCTTGGACATTCCCGAAGTCTCCCTCGTCGCCATCCTCGACGCCGACAAAGAAGGCTTCCTGCGCTCCCACCGCAGCCTGATTCAAACTATAGGCCGCGCCGCGCGCAACGTGAACGGCGTCGCCATCCTGTACGCCGACAAAATCACCGACTCCATGAAAGCCGCCATCGACGAAACCGAACGCCGCCGCGAAAAACAAATTAAATTCAACGAAGAACACGGCATCGTGCCGCAGCAGATTAAAAAACAGGTCAAAGACATCATCGACGGCGTGTACCACGAAGAAGACAGCGGCAAAGGTCGTCTGAAAGGCAAAAACAAGGTTAAAGTTGGCGAGATTCACAATGAAGAAGACGCAATTAAAGAAATCGCCAAACTGGAAAAAGCCATGCAGCAGGCGGCTAGGGATTTGCAGTTTGAAGAGGCTGCTGTACTTCGTGATAGAATACGGAATATTAAGGAAAGTTTGCTGTTTTAAATAAATATATACAGCGCAATAAATAAGGTAAATAGATATGTTATTTTATGGATATCAAGTTAAATCCGATCATAGAGATAATTCACATAGAAAAAGTCAATGGAAAATTTGTGAAATTGATGAATTAAAAATTTTTACATTTGGATTTTGTAATAATTGGTGCAGTAAAGAGAACGATGTATTATGGTCTTGTTCAGAAAATTTCCAAGCTATTGGAGTGGAAAGCCAAGAAAACAAAAATGCGGGTAGCCCATATGATAAATTATATTTTGCAAGATTTACTAAAGATGCACAACATATTTGGCACGGATTCCCTATTTCCCAATATAATCAAAATGATGAAGTGCCAAAAAGTATAAAACTTGAAGTAGGAAAATATTTTTCTACCACGGAGTTTAAAGATAAATTTAATAAATGGATGAAAGGAAAGTTGTGATGATTGAGTTAAAAATAGAAGGAAATTATATTGATTCATTTATTTATTCGGGATCATTTTTCTTACTGGATTCAGAGATGAGATTAACATCATTTCCTTGGAAAGATGTTATAAATTGCATTGAAGAAAAAAGTCAAGAAAAAAAACAACTAATTTATAATTATTTTTCAGGGGAAAAATACGATGTTTCTTTAATTAAAGAAGAATCTTTTAACTACATTATTAATAAGGAGAAAATGGATAAAATTTCACAGAAAGAAAGTAATAAACATTGTGTAATAGATTTTGATTACTGGGTAACTGATATTGATATTTATAAGAATACTCTTTTTATATCTAGTCATGAGGGAATAGATAATTTTGCTACAAATCGGCAAGAATTACGAAAAGGGGAACCTAAATTTGAATTTTTTCCTCAGCAAAAAAATAAGCTTACTGAGCAAAAAGTTTTTGATATAACTGTTGGAAATTATTCCAGATTAATTGCTACCTGCGGTAAAGATGGTGCATTGCAAATTAATATGAAAAGCAAGGATGAGAAAGGAGGATTATTTGAATTATCAACAGATATATACCAACTTAGTGATGATATTTGGATAAACTGTGATTGGGATAGTGAAATTGGTATTGCTGTTATTAAGAATAAATTGAAACAAGAATTTTTTAAATTTAATACTATAAATAAAGATGAAATTATTTCTGATGAAAGTGGAAAAATTCTATTTGAAAAACTAAACAAAGAAAATAAAAGAAAAGTAATACAAGAAAAGCATCCTGAAAAAATGATAAAAAAAGATGATGTTATAAATAGTTGGATTGTAGAAGAAAATGGAAATAAAAAAATTGTTTTTCTTGATATAGATCTTAATTTCCATCAATTAAACTTAGATAACTTTGTTGAAGAGCAATCTAATATACAAGCGGAATTTGAAATGACGGACTTTTCTAATTTACATAGAGATTTAATTTTAGAAACTCAAAAGACTGATTTTGGGATTGTTATTGAAACTCTAGATAAATTATTTTTTATTCCTAATTTGTATAGTGGAAATAAAATTAATAAACCTTTTTCTCTTAATTGTGTAACTAATTGGAGAACTTTTCCAAAATCAAAAAATTATAGAAATCAGTTGCATATAGTTCAAAATGATCATGTATCAATAATCGGTGTTAACCTTGAATAACAAAACAAGCAAGCCGTAGCCTGTGTAGATAGCAAGCGTAGCAAGCGTAGGTTGGGTCAAGACCCAACAAAACTGTTCAATTTCGCAAAATGTTGGATTTGCAACCCAACCTACATTTTGCTCAAGTGGCACATAATAAAAAGGTCGTCTGAAAACCGATTTAACGTTTTCAGACGACCTTTGTTTCATTCCAAACAACAAATATAATCGCTTAAAGACTGGTTTCTTCCTGTTGGTTCAACACCCAACAAAATCCATTTTAAAAAGACCCCTCCCATCATGACCTATCCGCAAGCCCTGCAACAACTTCAATACTGGCTGACAAGCAGCCAAGCATCTCAAGCTAACCATCTGAATTTCAATGTACATCCCCTTTCAACCGATGAATTGCAGGCGATACGCGAATATACGCAAAATAGGCTACCTGAAAGCTATTATTTATTTTTACAGCAATGCGGCACGGGAGATTTTTTCTATTCATGGTACACCAGCGTGATCGATCAAACCGTATCGCAAACGCCCAAAATAGAAATCTACAACCTCGCCCAACTGCAAGAACAAAATCTCTATTACCAACAACTATTACGCGAAGAACTCGACGACCTACCGCCCGACGAACACCCCGACATAGGCGAAATCTTTATCATCGGCGCGCATGACAGCATGGGAGATTGGTTCGGCTTCGATTTGTCCCGTGCCGAACCCAACTTCGATATTTTTATCCACGATGCTGCCAATCCCGCCACCTATGCCGAAGAGGCCCAATGGCGACAGTTTGAAGATTGGATCATCCGTTGCGTGGAAAGTGAGGGAGAAGATACGCTTTAAATGGTGGCATAAGTAAAACACAGTGAGGTAAAGTGGGTACTCATTAGCCATGTATTTCTGCTAACCATGCTTGAGTGGCTACGCCAAACAATAAGGCCGTCTGAAAACCATTTAAAGTTTTCAGACGGCCTTATTGTTTATTCACTCAAAACCTAACAGTCAAACTCGGCAATCACTGGCGCGTGGTCGCTGGGGCGTTCTTGGGCGCGGGTTTCTAGGTCGACGGTGACGTCGGTAAGGGTGGCGGCGAGTTCGGGGCTGCTGAGGATGTGGTCGATGCGCAGGCCGAGTTTGCGTTGGAACATGGCGCCGCGGTAGTCGAACCATGTGTAGAACGTGCCTTCGGGGTGGATTTTGCGCAGGCTATCGGTCAGGCCGAGGTCGAGCAGGTTTTTAAACCATTGTCTTTCGATGGAGGAGCAATGGATTTTTTCGTGCCATTTTTCGGGGTCGTAGCAGTCGGCATCGGCAGGGGCGATGTTGAAGTCGCCGAGCAGGACGAGTTTGGGGTGTGCGGCCATTTCGGCGCGGACGAACTCAGTCAATGCGGCAAACCATTGTTCTTTGTATTGGAATTTTGGGCTGTCCAGGGCTTCGCCGTTGACGCAATAGACGTTGATGATGCGCACGCCGTTGATGGTGGCGGCGATGACGCGGCGTTGCGGGTCGTCGGGGAGGGCGGGCAGGCCGCAATGTACGTCTTGCGGCTCGTGGCGGCTGATGATGGCGACGCCGTTGTAGGTTTTTTGGCCGCTCCAGACGCAATGCCAGCCCATCATTTGCAGGGCGGCAGCCGGGAATTTGTCTTGGTCGAGTTTGAGTTCTTGTAAGGCGAGTATGTCGGCTTGGTGGTCGGCCAGCCAGTTTTGTACTTGGGGCAGGCGGACGTTGAGGGAATTGACGTTCCAAGTGGCGATTTTCATGATGTTTCCGTGTGTGCTATTGGGTGGGAAGGCGGCGGATTGCGCCTGTGGACATGGGCGGTATTGTATAGTGGATTGGTTTATTTTTCGATATGGGCTGAAAGTGGCAGGCCGTCTGAAAGCTGATGTTTCAGACGGCCTTGATGTTGTGATGTGGAATAATTTGTTTATTCGGCTTGGTCTTTGAGTGTGCGCAGGGTATTGAGGATGGTGGTGGCTTCTTCGGAGATGATGCGGTATTCGATGATGCGGTGGTAGCGTGTGAAATCGATGATGCCTTCGGTGCGCAGGCGTGCGAGATGGTTGGCGATGCCGGTCGGGGAGGAGTCGAGCGCTTGTGCCAGTTCGGTAATGCTGCGGTCGCCGTTAAGCAGCAGAAAAAGGATGGCCATGCGTTCGGGGTTGGCAATCAGTTTGAGAATGGTAGAGAGACGCTTGATTTCCATATTATTGTTCCTTTTGTCTGTTATATGAATGCTTGATTTGGGTTAAATTTGGATGATTGTAGTTTTTATTAAGATTAACCTTATAATTCAAACTCTTACCTTGCAGTGTACACGGTTTTGTAAAATTTGAGGGCATTGTTTTGCAATTTTTTGTTCATTTTCGATATTTTGCTTCGGTTGCAAAAATGGATTGAAAAGAGACGAAAAGGCCGTCTGAAATGTTCCGTTGCAGATGATTTTGCTGACGGATGTTTCAGACGGCCTTTGATTTGGCTTTAAGTTGTTTTTTCTTTTATGTTTGTTTTGAATCAGCCGATTGATTGTTTTTAAACAAACAACTAGGTTTTATGATTCTATGCTTAGGACTACACGCCAAAGGCTTGTCAGATGCTTGGATGTGTTGTCGAAATGCGACTACTTTTTCTTCCAGCCTGCGGTCATGGCGAAGGTGATGGGGTCGTAGTATTTCGGCAGCTTGGACGGAATGCCCACATCGTTACGGTACACGACGCGGTAGCGGTCTGCGAACCAGTTTGGAACGATGGTGTATTGGTGGCGGATCAGTCGGTCGAGCGCGCGCGAGGTGGTTTGCAGCTCTTGGCGGTTGGTAAAGCTGTTGAAATGGGTCAACAGTTTTTCAACCGCAGGATGACAGACACCGGATAGATTGCGGCTGCCTTCGGTTTTGGCGGCGGCGCAGCTGAAGTAGTCGTATTGCTCGTTGCCGGGGCTTTCGCTGTTGCCGTAGTAGCCTGTGGTCACGTCAAAATCGAAGTCGTTCATGCGTTTTTGGTACACGGCGGAATCGGCGGTGCGCACGTTCATGGTAATGCCGATTTTGGCGAGGTCGCTCTGCCATTTGGAGGTAATGCGTTCGTAGTTTTTGCTTGGTGCGAGGAATTCAAAGGTCAGCGGTTTGCCTTGTTTGTCGACTGCTTTGCCGTTTTTGTATTGATAGCCGCCTTTTTCAAGCAGGGCGCGTGCTTTGAGCAGGTTCGGGCGCACGCCCAGTTTGGGGTCGGTAACCGGCGGCATAGGGACGTCTTGATCCAATACGCCGTCGGGCAGCTTGGTGCCCAATGATTTGAGCAATGCGGTTTCCGCGCTGTCCGGCTTGCCGGTTGCGGCCATGGTGCTGTTGGTGAAGAAGCTGTCGGTGCGGCGGTATGCGCCGTAGAAGATGCGGCGGTTGACGCTTTCGTAGTCGAAGCTTTCAATCAAGGCGCGGCGGACGTAAATATTGTCCAAGGGCTTGTGGCGCATATTGATGACGAAGCCTTGCATGCCGGCCGTGCTGTTTTGTATCCATTCGTGTTTGGACAGATTGCGTTTTTTGAGGACTTCGTCGGAGTAGGCGCGCGCCCAGTTGCGGGCGACGTTTTCTTGTACGAAGTCATATTGGCCGCCTTTCAGCCCTTCGATGCGGACAACTTCGTCTTTGACGTATTTGATGCGGATGTGGTCGTAGTTGTAGCGGCCTTTGCGCACGGGCAGATTTTGCGCCCAGTAGTTTTTGTCGCGGACAAACTCGCTGATGCGGCCGTTTTCGGCTTTGGCAAAACGGTAGGGGCCGGAGCCGATCGGCAGGCTGTTGGGAGCGGCTGCCAGGCCTTTGGGATAACTTTTATGCGAGAAGACGGGCAGGCTGCCGAGAATCATGTGCAATTCTGAGTTGCGCTGCTTGAAGCGGAACACGACGGTGCGATCGCTGGGCGTTTCCACCTTGGCTACGTCGCTCCAGTAGAAGTGGTACATGGGGGCGGCGGCTTTGTCTTTGGTCAGGATGTTAAATGAAGCGGCAACGTCTTTGGCCAAAACGGGATCGCCGTTGTGGAATTTGGCTTTGGGGTTGATTTTGAAGGTAACGGAAAGGCCGTCCGGCGCCAGGGCGATGTCTTCGGCAATCAGGCCGTAAACGGCGTAAGGTTCGTCCATGCTTTGCTCGGTCAGAGTGTCGAGCGTCAGCATGCTGATGCCGTATTCGTGGTTGCCTTTGAGGGTAAAGGGATTGAGCGTGTCAAAAGCACCGAGGAAAGGCGTGGTAAACGTGCCACCTTTCGGGGCGTTGGGATTGACGTATTCGAAAGCGGTGAAGTTGGCCGGATATTTCGGTGGTTGGCCAAGGCTTACGCCGTGGGCGGCAAAAGCGGCAGATGGAATCAGACCGAGCAGCGAGAGTAGGGCTGGTGTTTTCATCTATTTTTCCTTGTAGGTTGAATGTAGTATTCAGTAGTGTGCTGATTATAGCAAAGGCCGTCTGAAACTTGATATTTTTGCTTTCAGACGGCGTCAGGTTTAAGAGGATTGTTTTTTCGTATGGGCACTGAACTCGGCCAGCGTCATGTTCAAGGTTTCCAAGCAGGGTTGCATAATGTGGTCAACCGTTTGATTGACCTTGTCTTTATTAAGCGTTTGCGGACGGTAGACAAAGAGTTTGAACAGCTCCGCCAAGTCGATGGACTCCGCCCCCATTTTCAAGACCCAGCCCTGACGGCCGGAATAGACATAACCGTGTCGCGCCAGCTTTTCTAAAAGCTCGCCCAATTCGTCAAAGCCCATATTGATATGCCGTCTGAACTCCTGCACCGGCAATGCCTTGCCGCTTTGTTGGGCAGAATCGAGCAGCAGCAGGATTTTCAATACATCGTCAAAGCGGCCGCGCGCATCCAGACTGCGGCGGAACGCTTCGCCGCGCCAGTAGGACAGGGACGAGGTCAAAACCGCGCCACCCAATACCAGCGTCCATAACAGGTTGAGCCACAACAGGAAAAACGGTACCGCGGCAAATGCGCCGTAAATCGATTTGTAGCCGTCAAAGTTGCCCATATACCAAGCGAACAAAAAGCGTGCCGTTTCCAAGCAAAACGCCGTTACGGCCGCGCCGACCAAAGCATGGCTGGCAGGCACGAAACGGTTGGGCACAAAGCGGTATAAACCCCACAGCAGCAGCGTAATAAATGAAACCGTAGTGATGACCCTCAGCCATTCCGAACCGCCCACTACTTGCACCTGACCGATCACGACCGACAAGCCCACGCCCAAAGACAAAGGCCCAAACGTCAGCAACGCCCAATACACCAAAAACTGCATCATCCAAGGCCGTTGCGAATTGACGCGCCAAATCCGGTTGAACGCATTGTCTATCGTCCGAATCAACATCAGCGAGGTTACGACCAACATCACACTGCCGATCGCCGTCAGATTGGTAGCCTTATCGCGGAATGCATTGATGTAGTCAAACACCATGTCCGCGCCCTGCGGAACGATGGTGCGGTTGATAAAAGAGATAAATTCCCCCGACCATTGGTCGAAAACAGGGAAGGCAGAAGCGATGACGACCATCACCGTCAACACGGGTACTAAAGCCAAAAGCGTTGTAAACGTCATGCTTGCCGCCACCTGCGGCACGCGCTCCTCATCAAAACGGCGCACGACAAACCAAGCGAACGCCACGCCTTTACTCTTTAAAAAACCTTGCCACCATTGCGAAAACGGCATAACCTTTTCCCTCTTTTAAATTGAAATTTCTTCTTTTCAGACGGCCCGAGTATTTAAAAGGCCGTCTGAAACCTGATAGCATTGTAACGGAAACCCCAAATGAACCCAAATCCTCTGAAAATCCTCGTTCTCTTTTATTCCCAAAATGGCAGCACGCGCAACCTTGCCCGCCAAATCGCACGCGGTATCGAAAGCGTGGACGGTTGCGAAGCCGTGTTGCGTACCGTTCCCAAAGTTTCCACCGTTTGCGAAGCCGTTGAAAAAGCCATTCCCGACGAAGGCGCGCCCTACGCGACTGCCGACGACCTCAAAAACTGCGCCGGCCTTGCGCTCGGCAGCCCAACACGTTTCGGCAATATGGCCGCCGCAATGAAATACTTTATTGACGGCACCATTCCCCTTTGGCTCGGCGCAGAACTCGTCGGCAAGCCTGCCACCGTATTCACCAGCACATCTTCTCTGCACGGAGGCCAAGAAAGCACCCTGCTGACCATGATGCTGCCCCTGTTGCACCACGGCATGGTCATCAGCGGCATTCCATATACCGAGTCTGCGCTCAGCAATACCCAAAGCGGCGGCACGCCTTATGGCGCAAGTCATGTTTCCGGCCATGACAGCAAGCCGGCATTGACTGCCGAAGAAAACGATATTGCCTTTGCACAAGGTAAACGTTTGGCAGAATTGGCACGAAAATTGGCAGACTGATTACCTTGTAATAAAAAGATTAAGGCCGTCTGAAAACCTGATGATGCGGGTTTTCAGACGGCCTTTTTAGTTAATTAGGACTAGCTTAAAAATAAATATTTTGAATTAAACGAACTACTTAGAAAATAGTGATTAGAACATAGTTTCATCGGACTACATCTTTTTGATAGAATCTGCCACCAAATTGAAACATCAGCTAATTGGAGAGGCTATGTCACTACCTGTATTTCCCTATGGCAAATTAAGCTTTGCCGTCAGTCTGGCGCTGTGTTCGGCGTATTCTTTCGCAACCGAAGTAGAAAATACCCAGCCGCAAGAACGTGTCGATTTACCGACAGTTACCGTCCAAGGTGTCGGAAAACAGACTACTTCCAACTACACTATTCCTGCTTCCTCTGCCGCAACAGGCATCCGCCTGACCCAGCGCGAAACGCCGCAGTCCTTGTCTGTCGTTACCGAAAAACAAATGGACGACCAAGGTTTGGATACCTTACAGGACGTGTTGAAACAAACGCCGGGCGTGTTCCACAGCAAAATGGGCAACAACGTATCCGGCCACAGCCAGTTTATTTCGCGCAGTCAGGCGATTGACAGCATTTCCGTGGACGGCGCGCCCAAATTCCTTTACGACGGTAAAGCCATCCGCCGCGGCACCAACAATCTGGACAGCGCATTGTACGAACAAGTCGTCGTCGTACGCGGCGCAAGCGGTTTGTCCAACGGCGGTATGGGCGAGCCGGGCGGTACGGTTGCGTTGGAACGCAAAAAACCGACTGCCAAGCCTGCCGTCAGCGTAGAAGCCGGTGTCGGTTCGTGGAACCACTACCGCTTCGTCCTTGATGCCAATCAGCCTTTGAATGCAGACAATACCTTGCGCGGCCGCGCTATTTTGGTCAGCGACCACGGAGGCGATTACCTGCCGAACACTTCGCGCCACAATCACACTTTCTACGGTACGTTGTCTTACGATATCACGCCGCAAACCCAATGGCGCATCGGTACGGAAATACACCGTTTCCGCAATACCGGCAGCTCGCGTTTCAGCTACCTGACCGCAGCAGGTTCGCGCCGTACTGGATTCATACCATTTGAGTCTTCGCCACGCAGCAATTCTTCCGCACGCTGGGCATACGGCAAAGACACCAGTGCCGAAGTATTCACTTCCCTCAGCCATGAGTTTGATAACGGCTGGAAACTGACAGGCGATTACAGCCATGTTTCGGGTAAAAACGACATCGTTTCAGGCATTGCCGGTACATTTGAAATCAATCCCGATTACTCTGCACTTTTCACTTCAGACCGCGACCGCAGCAAATACCGTGATCAGAATTTTGCGCTGGCCTTGGACGGCCATTATCCAGCGCTGGGCCGCTCGCACGAGTTCAATGTCGGCATCAGCTATCAGGACAACAAAGAAAACCTGTCTTTCTATGAAGAAGGCGAGTCGATGATTCCCGATTTGCGTAAATTTGACGGCAACATCGCCAAACCCGATATGCCGTATCTGCGCGATGGTTTTTCACGCATGAAAAACCTGTCGGTTTACGGCTCGACCCGTTTCAAACTGACCGACAAGCTCGCCTTTATCGGCGGCGGCCGTTTTGTGGATTGGCGTTACCGTTACAGCACCAGCCGTAACAAATTCGCACACAGCAGCCACAAACAAAACGTTTTCATTCCTTATTTGGGCGTAACCTACGACATCGGCGACAATCTGACCGCCTATGCGTCTTACACCACCATCTTCCGTCCGCAAGTGCGTTACCTGACCAAAGACGGCGCAGCGCTCAAACCGCAGCGCGGCAAAACCTACGAGACCGGTTTGAAAGCCTCATGGTTTGAAGGCCGTCTGAATGCTTCCGCCTCCGTCTTTATGAACAAACGCGACCATTTGGGCGTGGTTGCAGGCAAATTTGCGAATGGCGAGGAATACTACCGCGCAGCCGACAACACCACGACAAAAGGCGTGGAGCTCTCTGTCGGCGGCCGCCTGAGTGACAAATGGCTGCTGAATGCGTCTTATGCACGTTCCAAAATCAAAGACAGCGAAGGGGTTCAACTGCATCCGTCTTATCCCGTTCATTTGTTCAAACTCTTTACCGCGTATGACGTAACCGACCGTTTGAACCTGGGGGGCAACGTCAACTGGCAAAGCCGCAGCCATACGCTGGACGAATACCCCGCAGACATCAATCCGGCTGCCGCCGCTGCATTGACCCAACGCCCATACGCCACGCTGGACTTGACCGTACATTACAAAATCGGCAAATCCACCCGCATCGGTTTAGACTTTGAAAACGTGTTCAACAAACGCTACCGCACCATGCCGGATATTCACGTCTACGGCACGCCGCGTAGTGTGACTGCAACGGTTAAACATACGTTTTAATTGAAAAGAAAAGTAGGAGAGGTCGTCTGAAAACCTGAGTGATCGGGGTTTTCAGACGGCCTGAATTTTTTCGGACATATTGTTTTAATGTCAAACCTGACTAAAAATTGCTCGGGATCTTGAGCAAAGAAATCAAAATGACAGACACAAAAAAGACCGGAACATATCCGGTCTTTTTAATGATGTCGCACTTACGCTTTATGACCTTTCGCTTCGGCAAGCAGGGCCAGCAATTCTTCAGTCGTATCCCAACCGATGCAGGCATCCGTAATACTTTGACCGTAAACTTCAGGCTTGTCCTGACGTCCTTCAACCAAGTGGCTTTCCACCATCACGCCCATGATGTTTTCTTCACCGGCTTTCAGCTGCGCCGCAACATCGCGCGCTACATCCATTTGTTTGCGGAAGTCTTTACGGCTGTTGGCATGGCTGCAGTCCACCATCAGTTTGCTGCTCACGCCGGCTTTTTGAAGCTGCGCAACCGCGTCTTTAACGTGCTCCGCGCTGTAATTAGGCTCTTTACCGCCACGCAAAATCGCATGGCAGTCAGGATTGCCGCTGGTGTGGACAATCGCGGAATGACCGGCTTTGGTTACAGACAGGAAGTGGTGCGGATGATTGGCGGCACCGATGGCGTCGATGGCGATTTTCAGATTGCCGTCCGTACCGTTTTTAAAACCGACAGGGCAGGAGAGGCCGCTGGCCAATTCGCGGTGTACCTGGCTTTCAGTCGTACGCGCCCCAATCGCGCCCCAAGAAATCAGGTCGGCGTAGTATTGCGGCGTAATCATGTCCAAGAATTCAGTCGAAGCAGGCATGCCCATTTCGTTCAAAGTCAGCAACAACTGACGTGCTTGGCGCAGGCCGTAGTTGATGTCAAACGTACCGTCCAAGTGCGGATCGTTAATCAGACCTTTCCAGCCAACGGTTGTACGCGGTTTTTCAAAATACACGCGCATTACAATCAGTAGCTCTTTCTCATATTTTTTGCGCAAGGGCAGCAATTTTTGCGCATATTCTACCGCCGCCTTAGTATCGTGAATCGAGCATGGGCCGATGATGACCAGCAAACGGTTGTCGCGGCCGTGAACTAAATCTGAAATCTCATGACGTGTTTTATAAACCAAATTGGCAACCTGAGGCGTAACAGGCAGCTCATACAAATGCGCGATTGGAGGGAGTAACTCTTTGACTTCTTTGATCTTAATGTCATCGGTAGGGTGGTGTTGGGACATGATGGACTCTCTTGTTTATTTTTGATACAGATTACAGGTTTTAGCAGAATTAAACAAGGCTTAGTTTTTTGTTTTAGCAATTTTATTCTAAAATTTCTTTATTTTAATTATTTTATAGAATTTAAAATTAGTTTATTTGTAAAAATTAATATTTAATTCTATTAAAAAATTTCATTTATATAATAAAGGGCTTTGGGTTTTTATCAAAATACAGGCCGTCTGAAAATGTTCAGACGGCCTGAAGTCTTACATAGACCAAAAATTGAGAAGCGTGAAGGCTATCGGTATTGTTCCAGCAAGGGCGAAGAGAAAGGAGTCCAATACACACCTTTAAGGCCGCTTTCAACCAATTTGTCATTCAACCAAGTGTTACAAGTATTGAATAAATGATAGCGTCCTTTGGCTTCGTAAAAAGCATCGTTAGACTGATGATGGATTCCTTTTAGCAAGATGGGTTGCCCATTTTCTTGTTGAAAACCGGCCAAGAGCGATTTTGTTAAATTCCTGTATTGCTCAGCCGTGACCAAAAATTTGACGACGTGGCTATTTTCTCGTGGTTCAAAAGGATAATAAGTAACATGAATCAGCGTACGGTTCAGCCCGCTTAATGCACCTAAAGCATTGGAGAAAGTCAAATCTTTCCACTCAGGCGTGTATAAATAAAAATTGCGCTCCCCCCAGCCTAAACCGATATGCGTTATCTGAGGATCAGCAGTGAGCGTGTCTTTTGGATTGACGACATCCGACCAATCAAAAATATCATTCTTCAGCGGCATGACTACATCAGTATGCACACCGTTACTGACTAAAAATAAAGTAATTTCCCCTTTAGGCTGCTCTTCATTAAGCGGCAACGAAGCCATCATCCAAGCAGATAAAAAATACAATAGGGCAAAAATAGGGATAATCAGCGCTATTTTGCCGATTTTCTTGAGGATGTGGAGAAAGGAGCGCATTCGTTTTTTTAAAGGCAATTAAGTTTGAAGGTGTGTATTTTCCATTAAATTTGTACTTTTTTCATTAGAAATGAGTGGGTGGTAGGTATCTTGCGATTAATGATAAAAATGGTTGTTTAATTTAAATAAAAGAAAGGCCGTCTGAAAAAGTTTAGACGGCCTTTCTTTAATTAAAACGGGATACTAAATCTCATCTCAATCTATGTTGCGAACGATTATTTTGTAGAGCTGCTGACTTGCTTCATCCAGGTAAACAGGTCGTCTAAGTCATAATCACCGCCGTGGCCGACATCCCAAGGCAGGGCGTAATCGACGGTTTGGCCGTTGTTTTGCAGTTTGGCGGCTAAGACGGCGGAGACTGCCAGTGAGGTGTCGCGGTCGTTGGTGCCGACGCGGATGCGCCAGTTTTGCGGCAGGTTCACGCCCGGTTTGCCGATGTAGTTGAGCGGGTTCATGATTTTGATGGTTTCTTCATCTGCGATTTCGGCGTTGGAGGCGGTGTTGTGTTGCATGGAGAACGCGGTGAAGTGGCGTTTATCGACGGTATTGGTGCCGAAGAGTTGGTTTTCGCCTGTGCTTAAATCTACGCCGTCAAAGGCCGGCGGTGTTTTTTGGCGGCCGGCGGCTTTGGCGTAAGCATCGAAATCGACGGAGATAACTTTGCCTTTGCGGATGGTCAGCCAAGTGCGGTCGCTCAGGTCTTTGCCTGCATCAAGTTGGGCTTGTGCGGATTTGGCAAGTAAACCGGCAATATGGTTTTTAAAGCTGCCGTTGCCTTGGGCGTCCAGTGTCAGGGGTTTGCCTTCGGGGGATTTCAGGTTCAGGCTGTTGAGGTATGCGGGGTATAGGGGTTTGAGGAGGTCGGACAGTTTTTTCTCGTCATCGGTCAGCGTGCCTGCGACCAGCTCGCGTTTGACGCGGTAGTCGAGCATGGAAATGTTCATTTTTCTGTAGTCATTGATACCGTTGAACTGCCATTCGTAAGCCATATCGGCATGGTCCAAATCGGTAATCGGGCAGTATGCGGATACGGCGAAAACTTTGTCGCTGCCGTCTGCCGCGCCTAAGGCTTTGAGGTGGTTTTCGTAATCTTTTTGGTCGGCTGTTGCGCCTAAGAGGGCGGACATCGCTCCGCCTGCGCTTGTGCCGTTGGAAATGATTTTTTCGGCATCGCCGGGCATGACTTTGTCGTTGGCTTTCAGGTAACGGACGGCGGCTTTCAAATCGACAATAGCGGCAGGTACTTTGCCGGTGGGTTCTGTTCGGCCGCGTGCGCCAGGGGAGGCGACGACGTAGCCTTTGGAGAGGGCAACCAGGGCGGCGTTAGGAGATTTTTGGCTGTCTTCAGGCTCGCCGCGTTTGCCTTCTAAAGCGGGTTTGCCCGGTTCAGCCGGCATATAGCCGCCGATTTGGTTGGGCAGGAAAATCGGTGCGGTTTCGGCATTGAAACCGTCTATCTCGCCGCCGTTGTAATAGGCTTCGGGTACATAAATATTGATGATTTCGTAACGAGTATCGACAGGATTGCGGACGTAAACCACGCCTTCGTAAGCGCGGAATTTAACCGCCTGACCGTTCACTTCGATGCTTTGTTCGGTGTATTTTTGTTTGGAGAAGTCTAGGTCGTAGGTATCTGCGGTTTTGACGGAAGCGCAGGCGCTCAATCCCAGCGCGACAGAAACGGATAAGAGGGTTTTGTTTAGGGCGTTCATCATCATACTTTCTGAAGAGGTAAGCGGATATGATAATGAATACTAAGGCCGTCTGAAACGCCAAGTTGGGTTTCAGACGGCCTGCTTTTTTTGTAGCGTTATGTAGTGTTGTACGTTACGTTGTAAAGTAATATGGGCTTAAATTTCATCTATTTGATAAATATGAATTTAATAAGAAATTATACCTTAAAAAATCTATTTATCCGGTATCTGTAAAAGTTTGAATCTGTCTTGTAAATAAGTATGCAGGACAGGCATTTTTGCTTTATCTACAGATTGATTCTACTTGTCAGAACGTTTTGCTCAATTCGACAAACATTTTGGTTTTGCCGTATTCGTAGAACTTGTCGTTGCTCCATGTTTTGTTGTGGGCAATGGTCAGGCGCGGGGTGATGCCTTTGAAATGGAGGGCGCGGTGCCATACGCTCAGGGAGGCGGAGGCTTCTTTGTCGCGGCGGTTTTGTTCGTTGCTGAAAACCCCGGGGGCTTGGTAACGGCGTTGGGCGGCGCTGAGGCGTAGGACGGTGGAGAGGCCTTTGGGCCATTCTTGTCCCCATGTGGTGCGCAGGGCGTAGCGGTTGAAGCTGTCGCCTTTGTCGTCGCGGTTGCGTTCGCGGTAGAGGTCGATACCGGCTACCCAGTATTGGCGTGCGTTGCGGTAGTACACGATGGAGTTGCTGAGCAGTTGGCTGGTATTGTTGGAATGCTCGCGGCGGCTGTTTTTCAGACGGCCTGCTTCAAATGCGCTGAGGGTTTGCAGCTTGGGTTGCCACCAATGGTTGTAGTGGAGGCGTGCGCCGCTGGTGTAGGTGTAGGGGTCGTTGCCGTAGAAGCGGCGCTCGTGGAACGGGGTCATGCCGACGTCGTTGCGCTGGTCGGCATAGCCGATGCCTGCTGAGAAGCGTGTGGTGAGGTCGTTGTAGTTGGTGTGTTTGGGGTAGATTTTGCCGTAATGGTCTGCGCCTACCGTGGCATAGAAGCCGCGTGGCAGCGACCATTTTTTTTCTGCGCCGATTTGATAGTGGATGGCGGTGGCATCGATGGGTTCGGGGAATGTCCAACCTCGGAAGCAGTCGTCGTCGGGATAGACAAGGCGCACGGCGCGGCATTGTTCGTCGCTCAGGTGGTTGCCCAGACGGCGTTGGCTGGGGGCTTGGTTGATGTTTTGTTCGCGCGTGATGTTCAAGCCGGCGTTGAATTGCCATGAGTCGCGTTCGCGCAGGGCTTTGCGGTAGGTTTCGAGGCGTTCTTGCAAGGCAGGCGGGAGGGATTCGGTTTGCAGTTTGTTGAACTGGTCGGCCGCGGCTTCGTTTTGTTTGTCTTCAAACAAGGCGGTCGCAAGCTGCCAGCGGACGGCGGAAGCGTCGGGTTGCTCGGCGATAAAGCGGCGGTAATGGCCGACGGCTTCGGCGGCGCGCCCTTCGGATTGGGCAAGCAAACCTTTGGCATAGCGTGCCATGGCACGGTCGTGTTCGGGCCATTGTTCGTAAATGGGCAAAACGGCTTTGATGCCGGGGATATTGTGGGCGACGACGGCGGAATACATGGCGCGTGCCAGTAATTCGGTGTTGGCAAGCAGGGTGTCGGCATCGACGTCGATGATTTTTTCAGACGGCCTGTTTGTCTGTTCGGCAGGGATATTGTGCGCTTCGGGCTGTTGGGGTTCGGCAGTGTTGACTTGAAGCTCGGGTTTTACGTTGGGCGGCACATCGGCGGCGTAAAGGGAAAGGGGCAGGATGGCGAGGAGGAGCAGACGTTTTTTCATGGCAATGTTGGGGATGTTATCGGTATAAGTGGGCAGATTGTACAATGTTTTGAGTCGGAAATTTTGCAAACCGAGTGCCATTTTATCTGATAAAGACGACAAAAGGCCGTCTGAAAACCGATGGGATTTCAGACGGC
>NZ_JBQCWY010000015.1:0-19827 GCF_051956955.1 Neisseria sp. P0021.S005
TTACTTTCCAAACGCCGTCTACCTGTTTC
This sequence comes from Neisseria sp. P0021.S005, assembly GCF_051956955.1. Taxonomy (NCBI): domain Bacteria; kingdom Pseudomonadati; phylum Pseudomonadota; class Betaproteobacteria; order Neisseriales; family Neisseriaceae; genus Neisseria; species Neisseria sp. P0021.S005. Next base: position 30 of record NZ_JBQCWY010000015.1, read on the forward strand.
AGACGGCCTGTAACCTCTTCCGAACCGTTATAGCCGATACCGTAATCGATAACGACACATTGTCCTTGTTCGCGCAAAGCATCTACCGCTTCTTGAGCTGCGGGCATGTCTTTTACATCAACAGCCACCACGGATTCCCGTCCGATAGCAGGAAGGCGGCCGATGAAGCTGCGCAAATCAAAACTGAATCCGGCTGCAGGACGCGCTCGTCCGAAGTATCCGCCCAATCCGTCATAACGGCCGCCACGTGCCACGGCATCATGACGGTTTGAACCATAAGCCGCGTAAAGCAAACCGGTGTGGTAATTGTCAACGCGCAGTTCCGACAAATCTATATGCACTTTTTGATTTGTGAACGCATCGCATACTGCCTGCAATTCATCCAAGGCCGCACTGACTGCGGACAATTCCGGTAATTTCTCACGAGCCACAGTCAGCACTTCACGACCACCGTACAGTCGGGGCAACAATGAAAACGCTTTTGCCCACATACCGTCAAGTTTCCACTCTTTAACCAACTGGCTGACAACCTCGGCATCTTTGTCCTGCATCGATGACAGCAGGGTTGCCGATTGCTGCTCATCTAAATGCGCGGCATTTGCCAAAGCACGGAATACGCCGATATGGCCCAACGAAAGCAAAACTTCGCCCATGTCGGCAATCTTCATGCTTTTCAGCATCAAATCAATCAATTCAATATCCGCTTCAATGCCTTCCAAGCCATACATTTCCGCACCTGCCTGTAAAGGCTCGCGCATATTGAGCAATCCGTCAGGCCGCGCATGAAGCACCGAACCGGCATAGCATAAACGGTTGATGCCCTGGTTGGCAGAAAGCAAGTGGGCATCAATACGCGCCACCTGCGGCGTAATATCCGCGCGGATACCGAGCTGACGGCCGCTAAGCTGATCGACGACCAAAATGGTTTTCAAAGACAAACCGGCATCGATATGCGTCAATAAAGAATGGCTGTATTCCATCAATGGCGGTTGCACCAATTCATAACCATGCACGCGGAACAAAGCCAACAGCCGCTCACGGGCGCTTTCCAATTGTCGCGCATTGGTCGGCAATACGTCGGCGACGTGTTCAGGAAGCTGCCAAGACTTCATGAGAATCTACCTCTGTTTTTTGTAAACACAAAGGGCTGCTTAAATTTAAAACCAAATCAGCCTGACGACTGAAATTTTCCTGAATGCATCGATGGCACATCCGATGCGGCTTCAACAAAACTGATTTTAAATTTAAACAGCCCCTGAGTGACGGCTTCAAACCGTCGAGTTATTAAAATCAGACTTTACCATATTAAAACAAATTTTGCACCCTGTTTGCAGGAAACGTAAAAAAACATTAAAAACAAAGGCCGTCTGAAAACCAAATGCATAGATGCATCATTTTCAGACGGCCTTATTCATGCCTGAACAACTCGACGCTTAACGCCAGTAACGCCACCAAGGCATATCGTCAGATCGCCATTCGTGTTGCAAGAACGGGCTTTGCGGGAAGTTGGTTTCCAAAACACGGCGTGTATCGGCAGCCAGTTGCGGCTTGTCCAGTTTTTTGTATGCCAATTCCATCATCGCCAAAGCTTCTTCGACGTAACGGGTATTTTGGTAACGGCTAACGATTTTTTGCGCACGGTTGGCCGCTGCGACATAAGCACCGCGTTTCATGTAATAACGCGCCACAGATATTTCGTTACCACCCAAAGCGTCCACCAGTTTGGCCATACGCTCGGTTGCATCGGCAGCGTATTTGCTGTTTGGATAACGTTGAACCAACTCGGCAAACGCCTGATAAGCATCGCGGTTGGCTTTCGGGTCGCGGTCGGACCAGTCTTGGGAAGCCAGCTTGTTCAAGAAAGACTGGTCTTCGTTAAACAGGACCAAACCTTTCAAGTACAGCGCGTAGTCCATATTCGGATGTTGCGGATGATGGCGTTGGAAGCGCGCAATGGCAGCCAAGGCTTTTTCCGGCTCATCGTCTTTATAATAGGCATACGCCGTATCCAACTGGGACTGCTGGGCATAGCGGCCGTTTGGAAAACGGGATTCTAAAATTTCGTATAACTTGACAGCTCGCGTATAATTGTTGCTGTTCAACTCGTCTTGCGCTTCGGCATAAAGCTTTTCCACACTCCAATCTTGAGTAATTTGGGCGTCTTTATCGATTGTGCCTTTATTTGCGCAGGCACTCAGTGCCAAACCTAAAGAAACTACTAAAAGAATTTTTTTCATGCAGAATACTTCCTTTGATAACGAAGCCGATTATAGCGATGATTTAGACTTTCCGTCATCCCCTGAAACAGAAAGTTGTGTTAATTTGACCGTTCCGCTCGAAATGGCGGGCGGAAGGCTGGATGCCGTATTGGCCAAACTCATGCCCGACTACTCGCGCAACCGCCTGAGTTCGTGGATTAAAGAGGGTGCAGTCATTGTAAACGATAAGCCCGCGCAACCCAAAGATAAAATGATAGGCGGTGAATTGATTGCCGTTACGGTACGTCCGAGCGAAGAAAACCTCGCGTTCACGCCCGAACCGATGGATTTGGACATTATTTACGAAGACGATACCGTCATCGTCATCAACAAACCGGCCGGATTGGTCGTCCATCCTGCCGCAGGCAACTGGAGCGGCACCCTGCTCAACGGCCTGTTGGCGCACTGTCCCGAATTAAGCCAAGTGCCGCGTGCGGGTATCGTACACCGTTTGGACAAAGAAACCAGCGGTCTGATGGTGGTCGCTAAAACCCTGCCGGCGCAAAACTCACTGGTTCAACAACTTCAAGAGCGCACAGTCAAACGCATTTACCGTGCAGTCGCCAACGGCATTGTTCCTTTCGACGGCAAAATTGAAACCCAAATCGGCCGCGATCCACACAACCGCCTGAAAATGGCAGTCGTCAAATTTGGCGGCAAACCTGCCATTTCCCACGTCAAAGTGTTGGAACGTTATCTGGCGCACAGCTACATCGAATGCTCGCTCGAAACCGGCCGCACCCACCAAATCCGCGTTCATATGCGCGAAGCCAACCATCCGCTGGCCGCCGATCCTGTTTACGGCAACCTGCGCCATCCATGCAGCGATGCGGTTAAAGAAGCCATCAAAGCCCTCGGCGCGCGCCAAGCCCTGCATGCCTACCGCTTGAGCTTTGTACACCCGAAAACCGGCGAAACCGTTTCCTTTGAAGCGCCTATGCCTGACGATATGTACCACCTGCTTTCCGTCCTGCGTCTGGAAGCCGGTTTGGATTCGTCCCTAAGCAACGAGGAAGAATGGCAAGAGAAATTCGGCATGGACGATGACGACGATTGGAATGAAGACGACTACGATGTCGAAGTGGTTTATGTGAGGGATTAAATCCATTTTTCAGACGGCCTAAAATATTATTTTGAGGCCGTCTGAAATCAATCCGTTCCAATATTTCAGCGACTCAAAGATTATGAAAACCATCACAGATACCCTAAACCTCACCCCGCAAGGCAAAAATTTTTTAACTGCCGACTGGTCTGCTCCTGCCAATGTTAAAACGCTTATTACCACGCGCAACGGCGGTGTCAGCGAAGGCGTATACCGCAGCCTGAATGTCGGTTCGCACGTCGGCGACAATCTGGAAGCCGTGCTCCGCAACCGCGAAATCGTACAGGAACAAGTCGGCCTGCCCGTTGCCTACCTCAATCAAATCCACAGCACCATTGTTGTAAATGCCGTCGAAGCGTTAGGAAATACACCCGACGCTGATGCCTCGGTGGATACAACGGGAACAGTCGCTTGCGCTTCGATGACTGCCGATTGCCTGCCTGTCTTGTTTTGCGACAAAGCAGGGACAGTCGTTGCAGCAGCTCATGCAGGTTGGCGCGGTTTGGCCGGTGGCGTTTTGCAAAACACTATTGCAGCAATGAATGTCGAGCCGTTGGAAATCATGGCCTATCTCGCCCCTGCCATCGGCCCTGATGCGTTTGAGGTGGGACAAGATGTATTTGATGCGTTTTGCACACCCATGCCAGAAGCTGCAGATGCGTTTGAAGACATCGGCGGCGGCAAATACCTTGCCGACATTTACGCTTTGGCGCGCATGGTTCTGCACCGCGAAGGCGTGAACATGATTTATGGCGGCACCCATTGCACTGTCTTGGAGCGCGATACTTTCTTCTCCTACCGCCGCGACGGACAAACCGGCCGCATGGTCAGCCTGATTTGGTTGGAAAAATAAGATTTTCGCCATCAAAGACAAGGCCGTCTGAAAGACTTTCCGTTTACGGTTTCAGACGGCCTAAACATTATTCGTTATAATCCGACGATACCGTAACCGGTTTCAACGAAGGAATATCCAATGAAAAAAATCCTATTGCCTGCACTCGCCCTATTGCTTGCCTCTTGCGGTTTCCACCTGAAAGGCACAGGCGTGACTTCTCAGCCGCTGCCTTATCAAAACTGGCATGTAGAAGGCGGAGCCGTCATGCAAAAAGCGCTGGAAAATGCCTTACGCCGTGCCGACGGTCATCCGGTTAGCGAAGCCGAATCACAAATCACCCTGCGCGTTGTCGACTTTCAAAAACGCCGCGATATCTACACCATCACCCGCGCCGCCGCAATCAACGAATACCTGCTGGCCATGACCGTCAAAGCCCAAGCCTTCCGCAACGGCGAGCCGGTTGGCGAACCGCTGGAAATTAAGGTTCACCGCACCATGGACTACGCCGACAGCGAAGTTTTGGGTAAACAGGAAGAGGAAGAAACCATTTGGTCTGAAATGCGCATTGACGCCGCAGATCAAATCGTCCGCCGCCTGACTTTTCTGAAGGCGCAATAATGGCTGCCGCGCCCATTGAGAGCCTGCGCCCCGATACGCCGCTCAAACCGTTGTACATTATTCACGGCGAAGAGGATTTGTTGCGCATCGAGGCTTTGGATACGCTGCGCGCAGCCGCAAAAAAACAAGGTTATCTCAACCGCGAAGTCTATACCGCCGAAAACAATTTTGACTGGAACGAGCTGTTGCAAAGTGCCGGCAGCGCAGGTTTGTTTGCAGATTTGAAACTACTGGAAATCCACATTCCCAACGGCAAACCCGGCAAAAACGGAGGCGATGCCCTGCAAACCTTCGCCGAACGCCTGCCCGAAGATACGGTTACGCTTATCCTCCTGCCCAAGCTTGAAAAAGCGCAAATACAGTCCAAATGGTTTTCCGCATTGGCAGGCAAAGGCATCGTCTTAGAAGCCAAAGCCGTTGCGCCACATGCTTTGCCGCAATGGATACAGGGCCGTCTGAAACAGCAGGGTTTGGATATCGAACCTGAAGCACTCGCCCTTTTTGCCGAGCGCGTCGAAGGCAATCTTTTGGCCGCCCGTCAGGAAATCGAAAAACTCGCCCTGCTCCATCCTCAAGGCCATTTGATCAATATTGCCGACGCAGAGGCCGCGGTTGCCACCGTCGCCCGCTTCGACGTATTCCAACTGGCGGGCGCATGGATGAAAGGCGATGCCCTGCGCGTTTCCCGTTTGCTGGACGGTTTGGAAGAAGAAGGCGAAGAGCCGGTTTTGCTGTTGTGGGCGGTTTCCGAAGACATCCGCACCCTAATCCGCCTGACTGCCGCACTCAAGCAGGGACAAAACATCCAAAGCCTGCGCAACAGCCTGCGTTTATGGGGCGACAAGCAGACCCTTGCACCGATGGCGGCCAAACGCATTTCCATCAACCGCCTGCTCGACGCGCTCAAAACCTGCGCCAAAATCGACCGCATCATCAAAGGCGCGGAAGAAGGCGATGCATGGACCGAGTTCAAACAACTCGTTACTTCGCTGGCCGCCTAAAAACCGTTTCCACGCGTCAAGAAACTTGCACGCAATACGCCCCAAAAACAGAAAATACTGTAAAATAGCGTAAACTCAAATTCAGGCCGTCTGAACCTCGCATTTCAGACGGCCTCTTCCAGCAAAAAACAAGGAAACACCAACCATATGGATAATAAAACCAAACTTCGCATCGGCGGTCTGGCCCTGCTGACCACTGCCGTATTAAGCCTCATCATCGTTCTGATCGTCGACTCATGGCCGCTCGCCATCCTGTTGGCCGCCATCATCGTAGCCGCTGCCGCAGGCGGTTTCGTTTGGACTTCACGCCGTCAGCAACGCCAATTCCTCGAGCGCCTGAAAAAATTCGACATCGATCCGGAAAAAGGCCGTATCAACGAAGCCAACCTGCGCCGTATGTACCACAGCGGCGGCCAACATCAAAAAGACGCAATTACCTTGGTTTGCCTGTCACAAAAATGTTCCGTTGACGAAGCGCACGCCATCTTCAAAAAACGTCCGACCCGTCAGGAAATGAACCAAATGGCTGCCCAACAGGCACGCGGTCAAAAACGTCCACATCGTTAATCCTGACAGTAACAGGCCGTCTGAACATCCTATCCCGTTTCAGACGGCCTGTTTTTATTTCCATCAAACCCATTTCCGTTTCCATCGCATTATGACCCGTCTTCCTACCGCCCCACTCAAACGCCGCCTCGCCGCACTGGTTTACGAACTTCTACTGACCGGCGCCGTGACCAGCATTGCCGCCCTTGCAGCCGGTATTGTCGCCATCTTTCTCAATCCAATTTCCACGCGCCTGTCCATGCTGACAACCTGTCTGATTCTGTTCTACGCATGGTGGCTCTACTTCCGCGCCAACTGGGACAAAAAAGGCCAAACCCTCGCCATGCAGACATGGAAGATCGGTTTAGCCGATAAAAACGATACCCAACCGCCCCTACCACAACTGCGCCTGCGCTTTATTTGGGCTAGCATTTTTATTGTTTTCATTCCTCTATTTGCCTACGCCGGATTGCGCCATCTGCTCAATATCCCGCCTAAAGGCGCATTCGGTGCCGCGCTCATTTGGCTCATCCTGCCATGGGGCTTCGCCCTGTTCCATCCCGACCGCCAGTTCCTCTACGACTTCTTGGCCGGAACAAGGCTGGTGGATTTGAGTCAGAAGAAAACAAATGAATAAAATCCAAAAGCGGCTCAAGCTCTAAATGAAATAAAGGCCGTCTGAAACTCAAGATACGTTTCAGACGGCCTTTAATCATAACATCAAGCGATGATTATTCTTGCCAACGTTTGAACACCAGCGAAGTATTGACGCCGCCAAAAGCAAAGTTATTGCTGACCACATAATTGGTTTGAATCTCGCGTCCGCCAGTTTGGATGTAATCCACCTTGCCGCAACGCGGATCGATGTTTTCCAAATTAACAGTCGGCGCAAACCAGCCGCTGTTCATCATTTCGATGGTAAACCAGGCTTCCAACGCGCCGCACGCGCCGAGTGTATGGCCGAGATAGCTTTTTTGCGAACTCATAGGCACAAAACCAAACACCGCCCCAGTAGCCAATGTTTCGGCAATATCGCCTTTTTCGGTCGCCGTACCGTGGCCGCTGACATAGCCGACTATATCAGGCGTAATACCGGCGTCTTTCAGCGCAAGCTCCATACATTTTTGCATGGTTTCTTTTTGCGGCTGGGTAACGTGGCTGCCGTCGCTGTTGGCACCATAGCCGACAAGCTCGGCATAGATTTTTGCACCGCGCGCACGGGCGTGTTCCAATTCTTCCAATACGAAAATGCCTGCGCCTTCGCCGATGACCAAGCCGTCTCGAGCGTTGTCGTAAGGGCGCGGCGTCAGCTCAGGTTCGCCGTTGCGGCGGCTGGCGGCATAAAGTGAATCGAAAACATAAACTTCAGACGGACAAAATTCTTCGCCGCCGCCGGCCAGCATCATATCAATCAGGCCGTATTTAATCGCTTCGTAAGCATAACCAATGCCTTGGCTACCCGAAGAACACGCGCTCGAGGTCGGGATAATGCGGCCTTTCAAGCCGAAGAAAATACCGATATTGGCGGCAGTCGTATGCGGCATCATACGCACATAAGTATTGGCGTTGAAATTGCGCGATGTGCCTGTTATCAAAAGTTCGCCCATATCGCCGATGTCCTTGGTGCTGCCGACAGACGAACCGCACGCTACGCCCATACGGCCGTCTGTAATGCTTTCATCACCCAGCAAGCCTGCATCCGTCAAGGCTTGTTCCGCTGCATCAACACACAAATGCGATACGCGACCCATGCTTCTAAGCTGCTTGCGCGTCCAGTGTTCGGGAGGAGAATAGCCTTCAATCGGCGCACCCAGTTGCGCTTCCAATTCAGGAAAGCGTCCACTCCAGTCCATGTATTTGACCGCGTTTTTTTCGGCTTTAAAGGCCGTCTGAATACTTTGCCAATCACGGCCGAAGGCGGTAATACCGCCGATACCTGTTACTACGACTCTTCTGGTATTCAACACAAACCTCCGTTCACAGCAATCACTTGGCGCGTAATGTACGCCGCTTTTTCATCCATCAAAAAGCGCACCGCATGCGCCACTTCCTCGGGCAATCCCATACGCGCGGCAGGGATGGCCTTTAAGATTTCTTCGACAGGCACGTTCTCATCGATAATATCGGTATCGATAAGACCCGGCGCCACACAGTTGACGGTAATTTTGCGTTTTGCCAACTCAACTGCCAAGGCTTTTGCTGCGCCGATTAGGCCCGCTTTGGACGCGCTGTAATTGACCTGACCGCGGTTGCCCGTCAAACCGGACACCGATGCCATGCACACAATCCGTCCTGCTTTGCGGCGGCGGATCATCGGCATGGTCAAAGGGTGCAACACATTATAAAAACCGTCCAAATTGGTACGCAGCACCAAGTCCCAATCATCATCAGTAAACGCAGGAAACGCATTGTCGCGCGTCAGGCCGGCATTCAACACCACGCCGTAATATGTGCCGTTTACCTCAATGTCGGCAATCAAAATTTCACGGCAGGCTTCACGGTCAGATACGTCAAACTGCAACACGCGCGCATTTCTACCCAATGCACGGATTTCTTCCGCGACAGCTTCCGCTTCATCGCGGCGGCTGCGGCAGTGGACGACAATATCAAAGCCGTCCTGCGCCAAACCAAGTGCGACGGCTTTGCCGATACCGCGATTAGACCCTGTAATTAAAATAGTTTCACTCATACGTTTTCTCACTATATCGACAGGCCGTCTGAATCTTTGTCTTTTCAGACGGCCTTGTAAACGGTTTAAATGATTTGACCGTCTTTCGGACTGTACACATTTAAAGAGGCTTTTGCCAGCAAACCGTCCGGCGGCAACAGATGCTTCACATCTTCCGGCGCATCCGTCCAGCGCAACTCGCAATCAAATACGCCCATGCCGCCCAAATCCTGAATGGACACATGCGCCCTGACTTCCAACTCAATACCGACAGGCACTGAATCGGCAAACAAATCCAGCTTACGCGTTCCCAATAAAAAACCCAAACGGACAGGCTCTCCGGCCTTTAAAGCCTCAATGCCTGCAAACGCGCCTATGCCCTGCGCCATCAATTCCATATAAGCCATAGACGGCAACACGCCGTCCTGCAGCAAAATATGCTTATCGCCAACCGGCGCACGGCAAACCGTATAGTCATCGCCAAATTCTTTCACACAGTCGATAAGCACCATATGTCCGCTGTGCGGAAGCAGCGAAGCCACATCATAAATCGGGGCACTCGGTATTGAAGGCATAAAATGTCATCCGGGAATAAATTACGTTACAATATGCATTATAACAGAGCCTAGCTTTTACTAACTCATTTCATTACAATGTATGAAAATGTAAAACATTGAAAGACATCATGCCTCAAAACGTTTGCCGTTTCAGCTTCAATATCGCCGCATGGCAGGCCTCCTCCAGCAAAATCAGTACGCCGGAGCAATGGCAGGACTGGGCGCAGGGAAAACTCGATACCACCTCCCTGCCGGAGTGCAAACCCGCGCTCTCCTTTTTGCCGCCTATGCAACGCCGCCGCTTGGGTAAAGCGGCACGCTTGGTTTGTGATGCCGCATGGAATCTGGCTGACCAATATCCCGAAAGCGTACCGGTTTACGTTTCGCACGACGGCGAAAGCAACCGCAGCTTTGAATTATGGCAAGAGCTTTTGAACACGCATACCGTATCCCCGACCTCATTCGGCCTGTCCGTCCACAACGCAACGATTGGGCAATGGTCGATGTTGCGCAAAGACATGAGCGAACATACCGCGTTGGCCGTTGCCGCCGACTCCTTTGAAACCGCGTTGACCGAGGCATTCGCGCTTTTGCAAGACGGTGCACCGTCTGTTTTAGTAATTGTCGCCGATGATCCGTTATCCGAAGACTATCCCGTCTTGGCTACACGTGCACCGTTTGCCTATGCATTGGCACTGGTCATTACCAAAGGCGAAGACTATACCTTAAGCTTGGAAACCACAGCCGCAAGGCCGTCTGAAAATCCTAACGATACAACAGTCGAGCCCTATTGGAGCAGCTTGGAGTGGATACGCTTCCTGCTTTCAGACGGCCGACAACATACTCAACACTATATCGGTAGAAACTGGCACTGGCAGAAAAACGCATGAAGACTTTAGACTATTTCCGTCGCTTTTTTGCTACACTCTTCGGCTTCATCCTCTTCGGCGTTGCAGGCGTATTGTTCAAAATCGCACTTTTGCCCTATACGCTAAAATCGACCAAAGGCGACATCAAACGCCAACTTGAAGCAAGACGCATGATAGGCAAAGTTTGGCGTTTCTTCGTCGGCTACCTGCAATGGTCGGGCGTATTGAGCGTCCGTTTCAACGGCTTGGAAAAACTCGGCAAACCCGGTCAGCTCATTCTTGCCAACCATCCCTCGCTTTTGGATGTCGTCTTGCTGATCAGCCATTATTCCGAGCCGAACGTACTGGTTAAAAAAGACCTGTTGCACAACCCCAGCATGAAAAGCCAGATTATCGCTTCCGGCTACATCCCCAACGATGAAAGCATGGAAATGCTGGAAGAAATCGATGCCGTGTTCAAAAGCGGGCAAAGTCTGCTGATTTTCCCCGAAGGCACGCGCACAGGTTGGGACGGACAGGTTAAAATGCACCGCGGCGCCGTATCGCTCGGTTTGCGCAGCGCATCAGTCATCACGCCCGTGTGCATCAAGATGACGCCGCCCAATTTTAAAAAGGGGCAGCCGTGGTACAAAATCCCGCCACAAAAAATTCATTATGAAATTACCGTCGGCGACGATATCCTGCCTGAAGAATGGCTGGCAGAAAAACCCCTGCCCATCGCCGCACGACGTTTAAACGAATACCTGCAAGACTATTTTACAAGGAAAACCACATGAGCAATTTAGAAAACCAAATCAAACAATTAATCATCGACAGCTTAGGTCTGGAAGATATTACCGTTGCCGACATCGGCAGCGAAGATCCGCTTTTCGGCGACGACGGCCTGGGTCTGGATTCGGTTGATGCATTGGAACTTGGTTTGGCCGTACAAAAAACCTTCGGCTTCCAGCTCGACGGAGAAAACGACAACCTGCGCGAAAACTTCGCCAACGTCAAAACACTGGCCGAGTTCGTCAAGAGCCGCCAAGCATAAGGGAGAGAGAAGATGACCGAACAAGAAGTACGCGCCCTGCTGACCGATGCACTAGTTAACCTGTTTGAAATCGAACCGGAACGCATCAAACCCGAAACCAACCTCTACGAAGATTTGGAAATCGACAGCATCGACGCCATCGACCTTATCGACCACATCAAACGCGAAACCGGCCGCAAACTGCAAGCCGAAGACTTCCGCAACGTGCGCACCGTAGAAGACGTGGTTCAAGCGGTCTTAAAAGTACAACAAGATTCCTGATTCCGCTTTGAATCAGCATATTTTCAGACGGCCTTGTCAATCCGCAAGGCCGTCTGAAAATCAATCACAACCATGAAAATACTAGGAAAACTCCTACTGACCCTTGCCAGTCTCGCGTATCCGCTCCTATGGTATTACGGCAGGGAAAACGGCTCATTTTTCTGGCTTGCAGCGGCTATGTGTGTGTTATGGCTGATACGCGCCGCCATGCCGCAAACCACAGCCCAACGCATTACAGCGATTATCCTTGCTGCTTTTTTTGCGGCGGTACTGGTTTTCAGACGGCCTGACTCGATGTATTGGTATCCCGTTGCCGTCAACGCGCTGATGCTTGCCGTTTTCGGCGGCAGCCTGTTTGCCAAACAAACCGTCATTGAACGTCTCGCCCGACTGCAACATCCCGACCTTTCCCCCGAAGGCGTGCGCCACACTCGGCGCGTTACGCAAATCTGGTGCGCCTTCTTCATTTTCAACGGCGCAACCGCCGCCATTTTGGCTGGCTTGCAATATTACGACTGGTGGGCGGCTTATACGGGCATCGTGTCTTATGTGTTAATGGGAATCTTATTTGCCGGAGAGTGGCTTTATCGGAAATTGGTTTTGAAGGTTTAATCCATTAAAAATATTTTATCAATTAGACGAATAACCATAATGAAAAAAATCATCCTACTTACCCTGATTTCCTTCACATCTACCGCATGTTCTTCGACATCTAAAACGCCTTTATCCCCAGAAGAAAAGGCAGAAGCCGAATACAAGAAAAATTATACGGAAGTTGCCAGCCACACCATCAAAACGCGCTCGGGAAACCTGACCGTCATTGACCGAATACACAATCGTTATTCTGACGATACTACAACCAGCAGCATGAATTTGATGATTATTCGGAAATCCAATACGGTAAAAGCAAGAGCTGCACAAACAGCCGTATTTACAGCAACTTTTGCATTACTTATTCTTGCCCGCAACAGCAATCATATTGGATATGAAGGTCCTGACCTGCTGGACAAACACAGTTTAAGCGGGAAGCCTATTAAACCGAATTTTGCGAATCCCGTTTTTGAACAATTCTCCCCAAAAGTTCGCGATTGGGCGGCAAAATGGTCATTTAAAGGCAATAGTGCCAATAAAAAACTATTTGTCCAACCGGGTCGTTTCTATTTGGTTTATGAAAAATTCAATAAACGAGACCGATTCTTTCTGAACAATGAAGTCAGCCTTTTTTTAGACGGACAAAGCGGCAAAACCGATCACTTACTCCATTGTTTCAAACGAAGTGAAAGCCATTCATTGGAAGAGTGGCAGGCAAATGATTACGAATTGATACGCCAAACGACAAACAAACAATACGATGAATGCTTGGCCCAATTCAAAGAAGATACCAAGGCAAATACATCAAAATTATAAAACCTTAGAACCATCATGCACCTAATCCGAATCCTATCCCCCGACCTACCCCAACACGACCTTATCGCCGCCCATCCGAATTGGACGCGTGCTGATTTCAACCGTGCGGTTTTTCATCTGTCAGGCCGTCTGAAACAGGCAGGCGTGCAAACTGCCGCGTTGTGGTTTGACGATGCCGCGCTGTTTGCCTGTGCCGTGTTGGCAGTGTGGCATTCTGGCGGAAAGGTTTTATTGCTGCCCAATTTGGCGCAAGACAATTTGGAGTGGGGGAAAACGGCAGAGGCGTTTTTAACAGATTCAACAGATAAAAAGCTGTCTTCAGACGGCCTGAACGTCTGGCACTTGCCTGATGTATTGACTCAAACAGAATCGGAAGGACTGAGCACCTATCCTGAAAACTATCTGATTCCCGACCATGCCGAAGCATGGCTGAAAACATCGGGCTCCAGCGGCGAAGCGCAGATTATTGTGAAAACCGCCGCGCAAATGCAGGCAGAAGCTCTGACTTTGGCAAATACGCTGCCATTTGGACAACACAGTGAAACCGTGATCGGCAGCGTGATTCCGCAACATCTTTACGGCTTCACGTTCCGCTTCGCACTCGCACTGATAATGGGTTGGACTATGGAGCGACAGCAGGCGGTTTATCCGGAAAACCTGCTTTCCAGCACGGCCGCACACGATAAAGTGGTTTGGATTGCCAGTCCGGCCGTGCTCAACCGCTTGGGCAAAAACCGCAACTGGCAGAGTATCGGCCATAAAATTACAGGCATTGTCTCGGCCGGCGGTGCGTTGCCCGCAGCCACGGCGGATTTGCTGCAACAGGCTGCCGTCCGCCCGTTTGAAGTTTATGGCAGTACCGAAACCGGTGTGATTGCCTCACGTTGCGAACGCCAAGAATGGCAGCCTTTCGAAGGCGTGGAAATCGGGCAAAACGAAGAAGGCGCACTATGGGCTTCTTCGCCTTGGTCGCCCGAACCCCGCCAAACCGCCGATTTGATCGAGCCGCAAGATGACGGTTTCCTGTTACTCGGTCGTCAAGACCGCATTATTAAATTCGAGGACAAACGCGTGTCGCTGACTCAAATCGAACACGAACTTTTACAACACCCTTGGATTGCCGACGCCCACTGCGGCCGCCATCCGCAACACCAACGCATTGCCATATGGGCGGCATTAAATGCAGACGGTATCGCCGCCTTACGCGAGAAAGGCCGTGCTGCGGTTGCCGATACGCTCAAACGCCATCTTGCCTCCACACAGGACACCATTGCCCTGCCGCGTTACTGGCGTTTTACCGACAGCCTGCCGCGCAATGCCCAAGCCAAAATCGCTGCGGTGGATTTTCAGACGGCCTTTACCGTTGCCCAAACTTCGCCCGTTTGGTCGAAAACATCATCTGACGATGAAACCAATACCGAAACTTTTATCGGGCGCGTGCCTTTGGATTTGGTTTATTTCGGCGGCCATTTTGCCACCTTCCCGCTGGTTCCAGGCGTGGTCGAGCTGCAATGGGTGCGCAACCTGATCGCGCCCCAGCCATGGAGTAAACAGCGCGTCATCCGCATCGAAAATCTAAAATATCAGCAGTTTATCCGTCCTCACGATAAAGTGTCGGTAGAGCTAAAATACGATGAAGGTAAAAACAAACTGAGCTTTAAAATCAACAACGGAGAGTATCCGTGTGCATCAGGACGGATTGTGTTTGAGGCCGTCTGAATATACTTATTAACTTTTTAGTGGAAAACCAACAATATGCAACTCTTCCCTGCCCTAGAACAACGCTATTCCCACGAACACCAGTCTGCAGGCGAGGCTCAACGTCTGGCTCAAGAAATCGCTTTTGCACCGATTGTGTTCCAAGTTTCCCGCCTGATGGTGAAATTTGGCATTCTGGACCTGCTGAACGACCATCCAGACGGCCTCACTCAAGCCGAAATTGCTGAAAAAGCGAAAATCAGCAACTACGCGGCACAAGTCCTGCTGGAAGCTTCGCTGTCTATCGGCACTGTCTTGACTCGCGACAACCGCTATTTCATCAGCAAGGCCGGTTGGTTTGTCCTCAAAGACAAAATGGCCCGCGTCAACATGGATTTCACGCAGGAAATCTGCTACCTAGGCATGTTTGATTTGGAAAAAACCCTGCAAACCGGCAAGCCCGAAGGCCTGAAAGTATTCGGCGACTGGCCGACCATTTACGAAGGCTTGTCTTCATTGCCAAGCGTCGCGCAGGAAAAATGGTTTGCATTCGACCATTATTATTCCGACAACTCCTTCGCCGAAGCACTGAACACCGTGTTCGCCAAACCGGTTAAAAAACTGCTCGATGTCGGCGGCAATACCGGCCGCTGGGCGGAACAATGCGTCAACCACAATGCCAAAGTCGAAGTAACCATCATGGATCTGCCGCAACAAATCGGCTTGATGCGCGAGGCGACTAAAGGCAAAAACGGCGCGGACCGTATCCACGCCCATCCGGCCAACCTGCTTGATCCTGAGATTCCGTTCCCAACCGGTTTTGACGCGATCTGGATGAGCCAATTCCTAGACTGTTTCACCGAAGAACAAGCCACCAGCATTCTTCAACGCGCCGCTGCATCTATGAGCGAAAACACCAGCCTCTACATCATGGAGCCTTTCTGGGACAGACAACGCTACGAAACCGCTGCCTACTGCCTGACCATGACCAGCCTGTATTTCACTGCCATGGCCAACGGCAACAGCAAAATCTTCCATTCTGAAGACCTGATCCGTTGCGTTGAAAAAGCCGGATTGAAAGTAGCGGAAATTTCAGACGGCATCGGCCGCGGCCACAGCATCTTGCGCTGCGTTAAGGCCGTCTGAACATCATCTTTTAAACCCTAAAAAGAGACCGACCCCAACAGCCATTTCGGCTATCGGGGTCGGTTTGTTTTTGGTATCCGTTTTAAAACATCAGCCGCGCAACATCCATATTGCACACACTAACACAATCGCTACCGACAAAGCGGCAAGCAGTTGTCCCATTCCTGCCAATTTAGGCTGTTGGGCATCAATAGTTTTAAAGCCACTCATCATCGGCGTAATCAAATCCTGTTTTTTCACAAAGCGATACAGCAAAACAGCCGCGATATGTACACCCGCCAAAACAGCTAAAACATTAAAGAAATTGACATGGATTTTTCGCGCCAGCGTACCGGCGTGTTCGCTGACCAAATGATTTAAAAAGCCGGAATTGGTAAACGTATTTTCATCGGCGGCAAATAAGCCTGTGGCCGTCTGAAAAACCAAGGCGGCCAATAAAGCGATGACCATCAGCGCGCCCAAAGGATTGTGGCCGACCAATTCGTCTTCAGACATTTGACCTTGCGTATAGCGGCGGATTTCGGAAAAAGGACGCACAAAACGGCTGAATCTTGCCGTATCGCTGCCCCATATCCCCCAGCACAAGCGGAAAACCACCAAAGCCAGCATCAACAAGCCGCCGCGCAAGTGCCATACCAGCATATCGCCGCCTCGGGTGGCGCTGTACCACATGAATCCCATCAATAACACCAAGAGCCAATGGAACAGGCGCGTAGGTGCGTCCCAAACTTTTATTTTTTGCTTCATTACCTTTTACTTTCTGATTTAAAATTAAATTTCTTATCTTGGAAGATTACGCCATGCAGCCCATCTACACGCTTCCCGAATCGCTTCAGGCCTTTCAGACGGCCTTAGTATTTCCCGACGTATTCCGCCCTCGTGCCCAAGAGTCGCACAAAGGCACATACGGCACGCTTACCATTATCGGCGGCGCAACGGGAATGAGCGGTGCGGTAGTTTTGGCAGCTACAGCCGCCATATATCAAGGATGCGGCAAGGTTTGGGCGGGTTTCAACCAAGCCACGCTGCCTTTTGCCATCATTCCCGAACGCCCTGAAATCATGCTCGCCACTGCGGCCCAACTGATGGAGCACAACGATGTCAGCGCACGGGTAATCGGCTGCGGATTCGGTTTGGACGGATTATCAGAGCAGCTGCTGCTCCAAATCCTGTCGACACACCATGACCGGCCTTTATTGCTCGATGCAGATGCCTTGACACTGCTGGCCCGTTCTCCCGAATTGGCCGAACGCCTCAAATCGTACAAACATATCATCCTGACACCTCATCCGGCCGAAGCCGCCCGCCTACTCGGTACCGATACTCAATCAGTTCAAGCCGACAGGCAAAAAGCCGTAACCGAAATCAGCCGTAAATATGCCGCAACCGTCGTGTTAAAAGGCCATCATACATTGGTGGCCACGGCAGACGGCATAGTCTATACCAACACCAGCGGCAATGCCGGTTTGGCCACCGCAGGTAGCGGCGATGTCTTGAGCGGCATTATCGGCAGCCTGCTGGCACAAGGCATTCCGACATTCCAAGCCGCCTGCGCCGGCGTATGGCTGCACGGAGCGGCAGCCGATGTTATCAAACACAGCGGCCAAATCGAAACCGGTATGCTCGCCGGAGAAATCGCACCTGCCGCCCGATGGCTGCGCAATATTTTATCAAAAGAGTAATACTATCTATATCATAAATACAAATTGCAGGCCGTCTGAAAATCAATCTCTATTTTCAGACGGCCTGGTTTATTTTTAAGTCATTTTGCAAATTAAGGTTAAGGCGTGTATCCTTGATTTCCCTTAAAAACAACTTCACAACATATTATCATGAGTATCCTCAATAAAATCAGCAACTTTATTGGAAAAACATTTTCCCTTTGGGCGGCGCTCTTTGCCGGCATCGCTTTTTTCGCACCCGACACCTTCAAATGGGTCGGCCCTTACATTCCTTGGCTTCTGGGCATCATTATGTTCGGCATGGGCTTGACGCTCAAACCTTCCGACTTCGATATTTTGTTCAAACGCCCCAAAGCCGTCATCATCGGCGTGATTGCACAATTCGCCATCATGCCGGCAACCGCCTATCTGCTGGCCAAGCTGTTAAACCTGCCTGCCGAAATCGCAGTCGGTGTGATTTTGGTCGGCTGCTGCCCGGGCGGCACGGCTTCCAATGTAATGACTTATCTGGCGCGCGGCAATGTGGCTTTGTCGGTTGCCGTTACATCGGTTTCTACTCTGATTTCTCCATTGCTGACCCCCGCTATCTTCCTGATGCTTGCCGGTGAAATGCTGGAAATCCAAGCGGGCAGTATGTTGATGTCCATCGTCAAAATGGTTTTATTCCCCATCGTTTTGGGCTTGATTGTCCATAAAGCCTTGGGCAACAAAACTGAAAAACTGACCGACGCGCTGCCGCTGGTTTCCGTTGCCGCCATCGTACTGATTATCGGCGCGGTAGTCGGCGCCAGCAAAGGCAAGATTATTGAAAGCGGCCTGCTGATTTTCGCGGTTGTCGTACTCCACAACGGCATCGGCTATCTGCTCGGCTTCTTTGCCGCCAAATGGACCGGCCTGCCTTATGATGCACAAAAAACGCTGGCCATCGAAGTCGGTATGCAAAACTCAGGCTTGGGTGCCGCCCTTGCCGCCGCACACTTTGCCGCCGCGCCGGTCGTTGCCGTTCCCAGCGCATTGTTCAGCGTGTGGCACAATATCTCCGGCTCGCTTCTGGCAACTTATTGGGCAGCCAAAGCCGATAAAAATAAAGAATCCTAAACGTCTTTAATCATAAGCCGTCTGAACAGGGATAAACGAAATCAACGATTTCTGCCTTACCTGTTCAGACGGCCTTTATTTTGAAATCAAGCAGTATTATTGTTTCACTGCTTCGATTTGGATATTTATGTTAACTTTTTTGCTCATACCGGCACTTACCAAATAATCCAAGCCCCATTTGGTACGGTCGATGGTGGTGCTGAAATCGCCGCCGCACACTTCTGCTTTTAACATCGGGCTTTGGTAGCAGTTGAATTTGTCGGCTTTGAGTTTCACCGGCGCAGTTTTGCCGTTCATAGTCAGATTGCCATCAACGGAAAGCAGTTTTTTGCCGTTGAAATTGAATTTGGTGGATACAAAACGGATTTCAGGGTATTTGTCTGCATTGAAAATATCGGCAGATTTCAAGTGTTGGGTAAAGCGGTCAGAACCGGTTTGCAGTTTGGACAAAGGCAATACGATATCGATTGAGCCTTGGCGTTTGGCACGGTCAAATTCCAAATTGCCGGTCAAACCATAAATACCGCCGACGTTGGTGCTGGTGTTGAAATGGTCGATGGCAAAGCGGGCATTGGCATGGAATTCGTCCACTTTATAAACAGCGGCAGACGCAGCAGAAGCCAACATGGCCGAACACAATGCAAACATGATTTTTTTCATCGTCTTATCCTTAGAAATGTGAGAAGTTCCCTATCATATCACTTTTTGATGCCAACATTTTTTGCAAATGAGAAAGACAACGTTTCATCCTAAGAAAACTTCAGGCCGTCTGAACGAGAGGACAGCAAATTCAGGTGAAGCAAACACAGTTTAGTTTTATTACAAAATAGCGTGCTTCATCGCTCGTAATTGGTATAAAATAGCCAGTTATTTCTACAACGGGCCGCCAACCAACCAGCCTATTTCAGACGGCCTCAGCATAAAACAAAGGAACAAAAATGCCTGAATACCGCTCCAAAACCTCTACCCACGGCCGCAATATGGCAGGCGCGCGCGCATTGTGGCGTGCGACCGGCGTC